>JACMNA010000043.1 GCA_014378765.1 Bdellovibrio sp.
TTTTCGAGGTAAAGCGGCCCATAGAATGCTAAATAGACTGATATGACCGAAAGCGTAAGCTCAAATCTAATCAGAAGCAGTTCAATGTCGAAATATTTGTCAGGCGTCATCCTGCTACGCTTTGTACTGACTAGTTTAGTTCTGTTTGCTTACGTGACTATCCTGGGCAGCCCGCGGGCGGAAGCTTCGGTATTTAATAAATGCATAGCCCTGTTTAGGCAGCCCACACCTGAAAGATTCGCTGCGGGCGAATTGCAAAAATTATTTAATCCTGAATTTGACGACTCAACGGAATCTTTAAAATTTATTGGCGAAGTGCCATTTAAACATGGGGGATTCTTGCGTTTGATTGAAGATAGCAGCCAAAAGTGGGGCTCGCGTTATAAGTCAAATAAGGCTGATTTGATTGGAAGCCCATTGCAATTTCCGATTATTGTAGGACCTGAGGTCGCCGCAGCATTTGGTTTTCTAAAGGTAACTGAGCGAACAATGTACGCTCCTAATGCGACGGCTTTAATGGCCGTAATGGCAAAGCTTAATGTGGAACTTAAAAAAATGAATACACCGTTCGCCATTAAATTTTATGAGACCGACTTGCACTCGTCAGTTGCGCCCCACCAGTTTTTGCAAAAATTTGTTGACGGAGGTTACCTACCTTTAGAAAGACGAAACGCGCTGGGCTTGCACGATATCAGTTATCACATTGCAAATATGCTGATGCCGGCGGATACAGTTTCACGAATGCAGGCCTCGGCAAAGTGGTCGTTAGCATTTGCAGCTTACTTGCGAGCTCAGAATAATTCGCAAGCCCATTTAGTCGCTGATGCCGTCATCGCTCATGCCACGCAAAGAATAGATTATTTTGGAAACTTATCTTTATTTTTATCGAAAGCAGCTCATCATACTAAATCAATTGATTTGTATGCCAGCTTCACCTTGCTTGTCAAAAAATCTGGACTTTATCTATCTCCATATGATTTTATTCAACAGAATACTGATCACGTGTTTGGAAGTCCGCTTTTTTTAGAGGAATTTGCCAAAAGCCAACCGGGCCAAGAAATTTTTAATAGTGGAATGACCACACCCGTCGATTTACTCGACGTTAAATTGCTTTCCGAGGTCGAAAAAAATATCGAAAATTTAAAAAAAGCCGTAGCTTTAGTTCGATTAAATTAAGTCTCGGCGTCTTTCAGCCTTTTAAAATCAAGCGTTGCCTTCTTTTTGGCAAATACTACTTTTGCCGACGGTATTTTGTAATTGATTTTTAACAAGCCCATATTACGATCTGTATAGTACTTCGCTTCACGGGAAGTCGGTGATAGATATTTTATGAGTGATTCAACCATAAGGGGCTTATTCATGTTTAAGAGACATCTGAAATTGCTAATTTCGCTTGCAATTCTGATTTGCTCGGTAGTTTTGTGTCAGCAAATCGTCATTGATTCGGTCATTAATCAACAGAACAAGCAAGATTATGCCGAAGTGAACCACATTAAATACGGGCTTTTCAGTATTAATCAATGGAAAGAGAAATTAGAAGTAATTCTAGCTGATGAGATTTCAAAACTGCGTTTTAATGATATCAATCAAGCCGAACTAAAAAAAATGATTGAAGGGCAACTTGATACATTGATTGACAGTGTCGCGAATAAGATTAGCGAAAGTAATAAAGGAAGTACGAAAGGGTGGATGAAACAAAAGTTCATTAATGCCTTTGTTGATATTAATGATATTAAAAAAGGCATTCCTGAATATGCAGATGCCATCATTGCTAAAATGAAAACAACTAAGACCGAGCGTAAAGTTAAAGTTATGCTTAAGTCTAAAGTTGAACAGTACTTCGATGAAACATTTGAAAGCCAAGATCTAACTAGATTAAATGCCATCTTAGCCCGAACACAGACACCCGATATCGACCAGGCCCGCGCAAAGCTTGACCAGGATATTGCCGAAAAAGAAAAATTTATTTACGAGGCAACGTGGATTTTAATTTTTATCGCCATCATGATGTTCGTGATGAACGGTTTTAGTAAGAAAGCGATAAGCGCGCAACAATTTACAATTATGTTATTAACTCTTCTTGTATTGCTTCTGGCCGGCGTAACTACACCGATGATTGACATGGAGGCAAAAATTTCTGAGATGAGTTTTGTTTTAATGGATCATCCGGTGAGTTTCTTAAACCAGGTCCTCTATTTTCAAAGTAAGAGTATCTTGGACGTCTTTTGGATTATGATTACGCATAAAGATTTACAAATGAAAATTGTAGGAATTTTAGTTGTGATGTTCAGCGTGGTCTTTCCGTTATCAAAAATGATCTGCTCGTTAACTTACTATTTTGATTACCGCAAATCACGAGCGAATAAGTGGGTGCAATTTTTTGTGCTAAAATCTGGAAAATGGTCGATGTCGGACGTTTTAGTTGTGGCGATATTTATGGCCTACATTGGTTTTAATGGCATTATTGCCAGTCAATTTGGAAATTTTAATGCGAAGAATCCTGATATGGTCATTCTAACCACAAATGGAACTTCGCTGCAGCCAGGTTTCTACATATTTTTAGCTTACGCAATATTATCACTTATTTTGTCAAACTTTTTAGTGACCAAAATACGGATTAAAGAAACTCACGCGGCTGCTGTTTAAGCAGTTGAAAATGAATCGGAGATAAAAATGGCAAAGAATATTTATGATTTTTCAGTGAAACAAATCGATGGTAAAAAAATCAACTTTAGTGACTATAAAGGAAAAGTTCTTTTATTGGTTAACGTGGCATCGCAGTGCGGACTAACGCCTCAATACGAGGGGTTAGAAAAAATGTATAGTCTGTATCAAGGCAAAGGGCTTGAGGTTTTAGGATTTCCGGCCAATGAATTTGGCGCGCAAGAGCCCGGCACGAACAGTGAAATACTAGATTTTTGCGTTTCAAAATTTGGAGTCAAATTTTCGATGTTTGAAAAAATTGTCGTGAAAGGGCCTGGTCAACATCCGTTGTATACATACTTAACGGAAACAAAGCCTGAAGCTCAATCGTCGCAAGGTAACGTGTTTGAAGAAAAATTAAAAAACTACGGCGTTACTCGTGAAAAGAAAAATGATATATTATGGAACTTCGAGAAATTTTTAATCAACCGTAACGGAGAAGTCATTGCCCGATATGCTCCAGACATGACTCCCGACGACCCCATGATTAAAAACGCAATTGAAACAGCTTTGGCGCAGTAAGAAAGAAAAAATGAAAATATTTTTAAGTATTATTTTTTTAGGCATGACAACGTTCGCAAAAACCTCAACTTCTCAACCGGATGGTTTTAAGATCATTGATGTTGAAAAGGGAAGTATTTACGAACAGCTCGGTTTAAAACCCGGCGACGTCATCAAATCCGTTAATGGTAAGCCAGTTAATAGCGTGCAAGATTCCATGCAGTTTTACAATACGCTCAAAGCTCCGCCAAAAGGGGGAGCCTCGAAATTAGAAGTAGAAGTAGTGCGAAATAAAAAAGTAGAGAAATTTAAATACGACTTGAAATAAAATTAGGTCCCGGAAAGCTTCCCGCCATCAATTAAAATACGTACCCAATTTGTAAATCAAGCGCCAAACCGCCACTGGTGGTCGACTTTTGATTTAAAACTTCTTTGCCCGAGCTGTCTTTGATAATGATATTACTTTCTTGTGCTAACATGAAGCCACCACCTGCTGCCAAACGTAAATGGTTAATGATGACCCACTGGTAACCTAATGTTAATCGGGCGGCCGGCGAAGAAAGTTCTCCACTAAGTTTAGAAGTTCCAAAATCTGAAATACGAGTATTCTGAAAACCAATAGCCGGGTTGATGTAAAGTCCGCGGGTACCAAGTGTTCCGGTTAACATAATATTTGAACCAATGTAAGCTTCGTTATGTTCCCAGTTATAGCTGTCAACAGAAGTGGTCGTGCCATTGCTATTTGTTCTAGTAGCTTCTTCGTTGCGATGACTAGGAATAAAAATTCCGCCAACCCCAACGCTTACCGTATCGTTGATATAATATTCTAATTTAGCTCCAAGACCGCCAAGTAAAAGCCAAACCGGTTCAACGTTAACTCCAAAGCTAGGAGCATTTTGCGCCGATTCTGCTGGCGCAGGGTAAGTTGAAGTCGTAGGCGCATTCGCCGCATTCAAGGTCTGACTTAGGCAAGTGATCAACAATAAAGACAAAGTTGAATGAGATATAAACGATTTCATGAGGCCTCGCATAGTAAGGGTTAACGAACGCAATTCAAAATAACATGAAAATAGTGGGCCTATATAATTTTTTGAAATGATTGAACAAATCACGTGCTCGTCAAAAATGTCGACACTTTTATTCGAGCGTGCCGCCCGATTTACGCATTAATACAGTCTTGTCGATTGTGACCGGTACCACTTTTTGGCGGGGACGAAAGGTTTCACAGAATCAAATCAAGCGGGCTTGACAGTTATTCAAATAGACTCAAATTTGGCAGATGGAATTCAACACGGTTCAGCCACAGCTCATTGAAGAAAAAAGACTGATTGGTACAATGATAACAGGGAAACCATCGGCCTATGCATTTGCGATCGCAACCTTGACTATTATTGCAATGGTCTTAATGACAGTTTTCTATTGGATCGCACCTGTGGCCTGGGCCGATTTTTTGCCGGCCGTTAATTCACAAGTTTATCAACACTCACAGACATGGAGAATTTTTACTGCCACCTTTATTCATGCTGATTTAGAACATCTTTTATCTAACATGTACATGCTTTGGATTTTTAGCTATTTCGTCTGCGGCTATTTCGGATTTTCAATGTTTCCGATCTTAAGTTTTTTTCTAGCCGGCCTAGTGAATGCCATCGCCGTCAAAACATACGCGCCCGATATAGAACTATTAGGAGCTTCGGGCTTAGTCTATCTGTTGGGCGGGCTTTGGCTGACCCTCTATTTTTTAATTCAAAGACAGTACTCTATTATGAACAGATTAATCCGCGTAACCGGAATTGCCGCGGTCATATTTATTCCATCGACCTTTGTTCCCACCACTAGTTATCGCACGCACGCGATTGGTTTTGCGTTTGGTATTGGAATGGCATTGTTTTATTTTTTTAAAAATAAAAATATGATACGCGCCTACGAAGTTTACAAAATCAACTACGTCTAATTTTTACAAACTTAACTAATAATTAATGGACTAACGTCCCGCTTACGTTCGCCTACACGCACGCTATACTATGTGCTTACTATAACTTGTAAGGGGCTTTATGAAAATGATTCTAGCGTCAATTTTAATTTTCGTTTTCGCTGGCTGCTCAACGCCCTCTTACTCTCCAGATAGAAAAGTTTCTCAAGCTCACGATCACTCTATGTCAAAAAGCTTGGAGGAAATTCCTAACTGTGATCGTGCGGGTTGGGAGAAAAAGGTAACGCCAGAACAACAAGAAGTTATTAATTCAGTTATGGGCGGTAGAACTCATCGCCTGCAACATGCCCTATGGCATTCAGTGCGCGGGGGATTAGATCCGAAAGATGCCAATACCGTATTTACTACTTTTGGACAGAAATGGAAAAGTAATCACGCGGTATGTCCAATCCCACAAAATAATTTCGGAACAAATACGTATAATCCGGTCGGTGAAGATTTTTTATTTATGCATCGTGAAATGCTTCATATGCTAAGCCGCGAATTTTTAGATCGCGGATTAAAATGCGTGCGCGGATTTAAAGATGCAAACGAAATTTTAGCCTGGCCCAAACCAAGTGATTCAACAAGGGGACCAAAAAATGATTCGAACGCGGATTGGTTTCGTGGTCGCGACGCTTTTTTTCGTGATTTAAATTGGTTACGCACGGTGAGTCTTAGCCAGTTAGGTTTTGCGTTAGAGTTTACAATTCATAACAATATGCATATGCGGTTTGCCGAAGAAAGATTGCCGGCTGAATTTGGTGAAGGCGCGCAAATTCCGTTGGATAATCAATTTCCGGCGGGCTGGGTTTACGATAGCCCTCGTTATAATTGGCTGGCCGACCCGTACGGCGCAGCGGTCAACCCCACTTTTTGGAAGATTCATGGTTACGTTGATTCCATTATCGATTTTTGGTTAGCGGCGAATAAATACCAAACGATTGCAAAAGAATGTCGCGGGCAAGCCGGATGCTATCAATGGCAAGGCACTTGGGTCGGAGATATGTTAGCGCCAACAAAAGCCGGGTTCGGCGATGCGATGCCAAAATCAAGAACGGTAGAGGAAAATAAAAGAACAAAAGAATTTAATCGGCTGCGCATTCAAAGACAAATGCTAGGAGTTATTAGAGATAACGAAGGGCTGTCGCGCGCGGCCCCTAGTGACGCAGCTTCTAGTAAAGCTGCGGTTTCTCCATTAGATCCACTTGAAGAAGCGCGGCAAAATGTTTGTCGCTAAAATTATGTCTGCGTAACTTGAAAATAAAATTGCAGACGTTAAACTTAATACTCAAACCAATCAATGTTGATACATCGTACAACTTCACTTTCAGAGGGCATAGCGATGTTATTAATCTGTTCAATAATTCCGGGTAGCATAAGCCTAATTTTTTCGGCGGCCTCAATCGAAACGGCCATGGGTTGGGTAAAAAATAAATCTTCATCACGACGCTGTTCCATTGAAGAAAAACCCTGAATGCGCCAATTCTGATGGTGCTTAACTACGTACGGCGAATCCTTTCCAATATGCGTTCGGTGGGGTCCGTAAGTTAACTTATTATTTTTTAATACACATAAATTATTTTCTAGTAAAAACTGAATAATACTATTTGCAATGGTTAGCGGTATCCGCAAGCGTTCACTTATAGATTTTGCAGTATTCATTTCGGGCAAGGCACTTAAAATGCGCACGGCCGAATACATCCAGCTAGAATAAAACTGCATTTTTTCAGCTTCATTCAACTGCCGATCTTTATGTAATCTGTTTTGTAATTGTGAACCAGCAATTTGTTCGCGCTCTAATTTTTTAATTAAAATGTTTTTTAATTTAAATCCTCCGGCGCGTTGATGCTCCATCATCAATAAAAAATATTCAGTTTCTTTTTCGTTAAGCCCCAAGTAGGAGGTAATTTCGGCGCCTGTTTCTAAACTAAAATGTTTTTCATTTCGTAAAACCTGACTTATTAAGGTGGTTGAAACGCGTAGATGATCGGCCATCTTTTTAAGTTGCCCGCGGCCTGCCTTAGGTTGTTCTTTCATCCAATGATTGAGATATTTTTTGTAGTCTTTAAATTCGAATACTTTCATCTAATAATCATAGCTTAGCTTGTAAAAGTTAACCAAATGGTTCACAAACTATCGTAACCTTTACTAATCAAATCTAGAAGAAAGTCTAGGTTCAAATTATAACCTTCTTAACGGCAATTACGCTGTTAACAACAAAGGATTACTTATGAAAAAAATGATTATCACCACGGTACTAACACTAATTACAGCGCATTCGGCTTTAGCGGCAGACTATTTTTGTGCTGCAACTGTAGAATCAAAACCCGGCTCGCAGCAATATGACAAAATATTATTTTGGGAAAAAGCAGATACCAGCAAGGTGATGAGTTTTTACGTTCTTAATGATGGCACAGCAATCAAAGGTGAAAGTTTATCACCAGAACAATATGCCAAGATGGCTGATGGGACCTTAGCAATATTCATTTCTTTTGCGGATAATAAAACTAATCTTTTTACTGGCCATACAAAACATAATGCAGACAAAGGCTTAACGTTTGTGGATTTAGCCGCAACATCAGCACCCATAAATTCAGAAGTTATGCTTATTGGTAACAATGTATTTGTAGGTTGTCGGTAAGTACAATATGAAGAACATGATGGTAATAGCTTAAATGCATGTTCTTCGGCAGGGCTAATTTGAGAATGAATTTTGCTAAAATAGAAAGTATGAATATGAAATCAAAACTGATGATTATAGCGATCACGCCGGTGCTTTTTTTGGTTGGCTGTCAAAACTCTAGCCAATCAACCTTGCCGGCTGGAGTTACCCACGCAAGTAGCCGCGGCCCTGGAGACGGTGGCGGCGGGGATACGTGCAATGGTAAAATGATCGAAAGTTATAAGGTTGATATTACGACTTTGCCTGAATTTAAAAAATTTATTGCACCCATTCTGGTGAAAATGAATCCGTCTGAAAAAGATAAGGCGCCATTTGATTTCACCGCCAAACTTAAAACCTGGTATTTAATTGATTGTAAATTAAAAGATATTCCGGCCGAGCGTAAGGGTCTATTTCTTGAGTCGTATCAGACCGCCGTGCACACCAGTAAAGAAATATTCATTGATGCCAAATCATACCGAGCAATGGTTGACGAAGAAAAAGCTAAACTGTTACTGCATGAGCTCATTATGAGTTTTTATCTAATAAAATATATGTCAGTGAAAGATTTATGTAAGGTAAGTGAATCTTGTAGTGGTGATTATGAAGTAGTAAGTAATTGGAAAATGTTTCGGCCCGAAACTTACCGTCCGCTCAATTCAGATGATCATCAAAATATAAGAGCAGTCACCACCTGGTTATGGGAAAATCGCAATTCCGTTACTGGTGATACTTTCGCCAAAATTGCTAAGCAGTATGATTTTGATAAAAGATTTCAAAAGGTCGGTCATGTTCCGACGCGTGAAATTGTTATTGAGGCTAATACCTTACTAAGGATGTTGAAGCGTTACCAGTGGGCCGGACAATTTCCGCAATTTTGTCAGTTTGATCCCAACACCGTAATAAGCCGGTCAACTTGCCAAACTACCGTCGAAGCCGATATTCGAGACTATTTAGTTGATGGCAAAGCAATTACTAAACAAATTTATCTGAAGCTAAAAATAAAAAGAAATTCTGATCAAAAAGAATTCGCGGCTGACTTTTTTTATCCACTGCCGCCGGATCAAAAAATTAAGACAGGCTTAAGCACAATGGGAAATGTCTTGAATATGGTGACGATTTCAATGTTATCGCAGTGGCCCGGTTATCCGGGGGTTGAACCTAAGGAAGGTTTAAAATCAAAAATGGCCATGATTATGCTTAATATGGCTGATTTTGAAAACCCAGAAATTTACCAACTGGTTATGCAATCTTACGTTTGGTATTCATTCGAAGATGAAGTGGCCGTAACAAATGGCATTAAAATGAAAACAACATATGGGTACCTCACCACGTTAGCGGAAGAATCCGAAAACTTATTTGTTGAAAACGAACTGCCATTTAAGATTCAGTCGTTTATGAAATCGCGGGCCTTTGTTCGTTCGGTGGTAATTCCCTAAAAATAAATGACTATTGCGCTAGATGGCTGGGCTCAGAAATCTTTTCTAAAGCTTCACCCGCGCGTTGTTGATCAAGGCGGGTAGCGATGTCACCTAACGATAAAATTCCGCAGAATGTTTCGCTTTCATCCACCACGATTAAACGTCGAATTTGACGTTGTTCCATCAGATCGGCCGCATCTTCAACGTCGGCGCTAGACATGATTGTGATTGGTACGCCTGAAATAATTTCGTGAGCGCAGCATTCAGAAGCGTTTTTGCCTTCGGCAACAACACAAAGTACGATATCTCGATCAGTAATTAATCCTAAAACTTTTGAACCTTGCATAACGGGGATCATACCGACATCCAGTTCTTTCATTTTTTTAGCAACCTCGACCATTAATGTATCTGGATGAACGGTTTCAACATTTTTAGTCATGATATCTCTTACTTGCATAGAACCCCCTTTGCGAAGTTTAATCTTTTTTAAAAACACCTAGCCAAAAGGACTTGGCAGCAAAATACATTCCAAAAATAAATGTATAATCAATGGGCTGCAATCGAGTTGAATATTGTGCGCGTTCGAATGCGACCCTGGCGGGGAAAAATGACTTGTTCGTCGAAATGGGCTTAGCAATAAGCGTTACGTACCTAACTACTGACCGCTATTTAATATTATTGTCATATCGTTAGGACCGAGTTTTAATTAAAAGCTGTTCGCCATTTGCGACTAAGCAAGGATTTTTATGCTAACGAAAGAAGAAGAACAAGGTCTACTAGAGATTTTGAAAGAAAATTTTCCGAAGTTGGATGGCCAGGGTTTAGTAATCAGCATGAATGAATTTCTTTCTCCCGAAATAAACTTGCAAAATTTTATTTGCAAAGGGCAGTCGACCAAAGAAGCTGCCGTTCATTATATTAAAGAAAATATTCCTTACATTATTCTAGACGAAAGCGAAGGTTATCGATGCATTTTTTTTAAGGGCAATCATCTGCGCGTTCAGTACGATGCTACGAATTCTAAAGTGGTCCGTTTAATAGAAGAAAGCCAATTGTAAGTCTAAGTAATTGCTGCCGGTGGGCGTTTCGATCTAATCAACAGGTAGTAGAATATTCCGGTGAAGGCTCCGCCCAAATGTGCGCCATGCCCAATAGGTAAACCTCCACCATTGGATTGCGCGACCAATCCCCAGACATCAAGCCCAATCAGCAAAAACGCACCCCAAAAGGCCGAAACCGGAATAAGTCCAAGCAATAAAATTTTTTCTTTTGGAAATAAAAAACAAAATAAAACGACTAGGCCAGAAATTGCTCCCGACGCGCCCAGTGCGGGTAAAGCCGGCTCATGCAGTAAAAATGCTGAAACCAATATGTGACCGAATGAGCCAATGATACCGGCAACTATATAAAAACGTAGAAAACGCCAAGGTCCTAAAACGGTTTCTAGAATGCGGCCGAAATTATTCAGCACAAACATATTAAGTACAAAATGCCATAATAAATTATGCGAAAAAACCGAAGTGATTAAGACCCAGTAGCGGCCTTGCGTAAACCGAGACCAACTTAACAAAAAATGATCAAGCATGAATTGTTCAACTCGAGGATCTTTAGAAAAATAAAACCAGCTTAAGAAGACGATAGAGTTTGCTAAAATAATAAGGGTAACAATTCGAGTTTTTATGTAAGGCTCCTATGATTCACTTTAAAGGTTTTGACTCAGAAACTCAAATGTTAAATATTTAATCACTATGAAAGAACAATCAAAAATAACGGCTAAAGACACTCTCAATTTCTGGTTTGATAAAGCGCACCAAAAGCTATGGTTTGCTAAAGACGAAAACTTTGACCTGCAGATTAAGCAGCGTTTTGAAGTTGTGTACCAAGAGGCATTGTTAGAGAAAACCGAGTTTTGGCGTAGCAGTGCCCAGGGTCGGTTAGCCGAAATTATTTTACTTGATCAGTTTCCCCGAAATATGTTCCGCAATACACCGAAATCATTCGCCGCAGACTCAATAGCTTTAAATAGAGCGCAGGCTGCGATCGAAAGTGGGGATGACCTGAAGCTTACCACGCAGGAAAGGGCTTTTATATACATGCCCTTTATGCATAGTGAAGATAAAAAAATTCACGCGCGGGCAGTTCAACTGTTTTCATTAAAAGGTTTAGAAGAAAATTTGAAATTTGAATTGCTGCACAAGAAAATTATTGATCGTTTTGGTCGGTACCCACATCGTAATCAAATCTTAAGTCGTAAATCAACTCCGGAAGAAATTGAGTTTCTAAAAGAAGCGCAGTCTTCATTTTAAATTTACTTGGTAAGCCAACTACGGCTGTATTTACATGTTACTTAATTTTTGCAAAAATTTTGATGATTACGAACAGGCTTTCTGTATCGGGCGTTATGGTCATTTCAGCAATTTCATATTTTTTTACTTGTACTATAGCCGTTTGGTTTACGGTCAATTTTTTTTCAAAAGTTTTATCAATTTTTACTTCAGTACTGCCATTGCATGCAAAAACGATATATGTACCCGTAGTTAATTGCTCGACTTTTTTTGCAGATAAGAAATGAAATTGCGCATCGATTAAATCGCGCTGAAAAATAAGTCCTAAGTCTTTAAAAGTCCAATCGGGCTTTGAAGACACAACTTGTTGATCTCCTGAAAATTTAATCACCTCGTGTAATTTTAAGGTTTTTACATTTCCATCAATTGTTAAACGAACCTGAGTGCCGTCAATTAAAGTTAAGTAACGGTCGTAACCCTTAAACTGAGAAAAGGGTCCGGCACTATTTAAAGTGGCCGAACTGAGTCGCCATTCAAAGTTATTCTCGGCTATGGAAGACCCTGGCGGATCAATAATAATTTCGGTGGTACTGCCGAGCCCGTTTTTCCAAGGCATCAATTTATAATCTGTGGTTTTTAAAAAATGAACTTTCACGCAATTACCATGGCATTATTGCGTTTTTATAGTTAACGAAAAATACACCGGCTTGCGCGTTTCTGGTCTCGATAGCATCGGCCATGCCGCGCACGCTGGTCTCAACTTCAAGTTGTGCGCCCGGGCCACCCATGTCTGTCTTCACCCAGCCTGGAATCATCGCTAATAAAGTGCGTTCGGCGCCAGCACGTGCGGCGTAACTTTTTAAAAACATATTTAAGGCGGCTTTACTTGCGCGATAAAGCTCGGTTGTTCCGGTCGTGTTAGCCGTAACACTTCCGAGGCCTGATGACATAACGGCAATGGTGCCCTTAATTTTAACTAAGTCAGCCAAGGTTTCGATGACTCGCATCGGACTTAATGCGTTCGTAATCATCAGACGATTGAACTCTTCGGTGCTGGCCTCGCCAACATTTTGTGTGCGTTCATCCATGACGCCGGCATTAACGAATAACAAGTCGATTGATTCGCCTTTCAAATTCGTTTTCAGCATCGAAATTTCATTGGTACTATTAATATCTATTTTTTCAATTCGCAGTTGACTGCTATGACTAGTTAAAAGATTTCGCAAAGACGAACTAGGATTATTTGCACGCTCAGTTCCGATCACTCGCCAGCCGCGCTTTAAATACTCTTGAACCAAGCCAAGGCCAAGCCCGCGCGAGGCTCCGATAATCACGGCCGTTTTATTTACAGAATTTGAACTCATAAAAACTCCTAAATTTAATTTGAGGTAAGGCTTTTGTATCAAAATAAGATTCGACTTAATTGGCACTCATAAGAAGCCTAGACTAGACCGATACTATGATGGGGGAATCCGAATGCCTACAAAAAAA
>JACMNA010000044.1 GCA_014378765.1 Bdellovibrio sp.
AAAATT
Source organism: Bdellovibrio sp. (assembly GCA_014378765.1). GTDB lineage: Bacteria > Bdellovibrionota > Bdellovibrionia > Bdellovibrionales > Bdellovibrionaceae > Pseudobdellovibrio. Next base: position 7 of record JACMNA010000044.1, read on the forward strand.
ATTTTTGACTGGCGGCACCGGGTTTTTCGGTCGCTCGTTTTTAGATCTTTTTTTAATTTTCGCTCCCAGTTATAATATCAATCTAACCGTGTTATCCCGCAATCCCGATACTTTTTTACGGCAGTTTCCGCGGTACCTTTGCCCACAAATAACATTTATAAAGGGCGATATTTTAAACTTCAATTATCCAAGTGAGACATTTGACTATTGTCTGCATTTTGCTACGCCGGCCGATGCGGAGCTTAATATAGAACAGCCTAATGTCATGCGTGCAATCATAATTAGCGGTATGAAGCACATGCTGGGTTTTGCCGAGAAGGCAAAGATCAAAAAGTTTTTATTCACCAGCTCGGGCGCGGTTTATGGGCCCCAACCATCGAATTTGACCCATGTAAAAGAAACTTATGTTGGGCATTTTGCAAAACCAGATGCTTACGGGCAAACTAAGCTTCTCGCTGAAGAAATGGGTTGTGATCACGCAAAACTTCATGATTACGAATTTAAAATTGCCCGTTGCTTTGCTTTTACCGGGAAACATCTTAATCCGAATGGAACATTTGCAATTGCAAACTTTATTCGAGATGCAAGTAATAAAAAAAATATTGAGATTAGGGGAGATGGAACACCCTACCGCTCTTACCTTTATTCAGATGATTTAATTGTTTGGCTTTTAAAAATATTATCATCCGGAAATAACGGTGAACCTTATAATGTTGGCTCTGATGACGACCTTAACATTGCAACATTAGCAAAAACAGTTAACGGCGTCTTAAATCCCTCTGGTCAGATTTCTATTTTACAAAAGCTGGATCCACTACATCCGGTGGCCCGTTATGTTCCAAGTATTGATAAGGCAAGGTTTGAATTAGGACTTGAAGTGTGGACTTCACTGGAAGAAGCCATCGCGCTTTCAGTCCCCATGTGACGTTAATCTGAAATTTCTAATGCCTCATTAAGTTTTTCTTCATCCATAAACGGAAACATATCGTGCAGAGGTTTAGACTTCATGGCGCCGTTTTCCAGGCGGATTGATGAAACTGATGGTATAATTTCTTGAAATCGAGGAGTAATTATCTCGCAAAATACTGGACCTGGTGTCGCCAGAACTTTTTTAAGTGTTTCTTCTAACAGTGAAAATGCACTTACTTTAAAAAATGGAATTTCAAAATTTTCTGCCGTTTTTTGTAAGTTAGGGATAAAAACGCCTGAGTCGGCGCTTGTTCCGGCTAAGTGACCTTTGAAAAAATTATTTTGGGTATTTCGAATACACACGTATCCGTCGTTATTAATGATAAATATTTTAACATTCAATTTATTTCGATGAAAGACAGCGAGTTCATGCAAATTAGTTTGTAAAGAACCGTCGCCCGTTATGCACAATACGCGAGATTGCGGTGCCGCCACGGCCGCCCCCGTCGCGGCCGGCAGCGCAAAGCCCATTGCGCCTAATGAACCCGAATTAATAACCCGTTGGCCTTTCTTAACTCTAAAAGCTTGCCCAACAACATAAAACGCTGAACCCGCATCGGTGACGACAATATCGGAGCTAACTGCTAATTGATCTAAAGTTGATGAAAAATTATAAAAATTAATTTGGTTTGATTCAACCTTATGGGGCTCCTGGTACACGACGAAATCTTTTTTCCAACTAACACACTTTTTTTGCCAATTTACTGGCGAATGATAATCTGATGATTCGGCTATTTTTAAGGTTGCTTCCAAAAATTTTCGACAGTCCATTTGAATCTTCAGCGTGGCTTTAATTTGTTCTCGTTTTAAAACCCACTCATCAGGATCGATGATAATTTTAATGGCTTTCGGCGCAAACTCATCCATCTCGTAACCAGTCGTAGTGACGTGCATACTGCATCCTACGGAAAGAATAACATCGGCCGTTTGAATGGCAAAATTACCGGCACGGTCCCCTTTCATTCCGGGGTGTCCGACGAAAAGTGGATGTTCATATTCTATTACATCCTTGCCAAAGCAAGTTGATAAAACTGGAATTTTCATTTTCTCTGCCAATACCAACATGAGGTCAACCGCACCCGCAATGCGAATACCATGACCCGCCAAAATGATAGGACGCTTTGCTTTAGTTAAGTAGGCAAAGGCGGTTTCAATATCCGATTTTTTTTCAATTTCTTTTTTTATAAATCCTTCGGCGTCAGCATCAAATTTTCGAAGCTGTCGGGGATCTATTTGAGCGCCCTGAATATCAAGTGGGATATCTAAGAATACTGGGCCAGGCCTTCCTTCTTTGGCCAAGTAAAGGGCCTTTTCAAGGTGGTAACGAATATCTTGCGCCGATTTCACCATCGCGGCATATTTGGTGTAAGGTTTCATTCCAGGTATAACATCAACTTCGAAAGTACCAAACTGTCGTAAGCCCGATAGTCCTGAACCTTCAATGGTCTGTGATAATTTACTTTGACCCGTTATAAATAAAACTGATGACGAATCTTGATAAGCCCCAACAACTGCCGTTAACGTATTTGTGCCTCCGGGTCCACTTGTCGCGTAACAGACGCCAATATTTCCTGAGATACGCGCGTAGCTATCGGCGGCCATTCCACTGCACTGCTCATGGTGGTTACAATAATACTTTAACTTTTTCTTTCGACTTACAGAGTCTAGTAAGTGCATCATGCCGCCGCCGGATAATAAGAAGACCGCTTCACAGCCAATATTTTCTAGATGTTCAGTGATGTAGTCAGATACCCGAATCATTAAAGACCCCTATTATTTTCGAACCAAATTTAAATTTTTTGCAAGGCTTTGCCCAATTAAGAAAGTATCCA
>JACMNA010000045.1 GCA_014378765.1 Bdellovibrio sp.
AATCATGGCGAAGCTATCGGCCGAGTTAAAAAAGCTTGCGCCGGGTAACGTCGTGATAGTTTGTTTGCCGGCGTTGATGAGATCTGCATCTTCATCTCCAGGTTGCGGAAATGGGCCCATGCCTAAGAGTCCATTTTCGCTCTGTAACATAACAGTTTTTGTTGCCGGAATATAATTTGCGACGAGGGTGGGAATGCCAATACCCAAATTGACCGTGTAACCATCTTTTACTTCTTCGGCGATACGTCTAGCAATTTGTTCTCGAGTTAATGGCATTTTTACTGACCCTTTCGAACGGTGCGGTGTTCGATTCGTTTTTCGTGGTTTTGACCCACAAAAATTCTTTGTACATAGACCCCGGGCGTATGAATTTGATCGGGATCAAGCGTTCCGATTTCAACTAACTCTTCAACTTCGGCGACCGTAATTTTTCCGGCAGTTGCGATCATTGGATTGAAATTGCGCGCGGTTTTACGAAAAATTAAATTTCCGAATTTATCACCCTTCCAGGCTTTGACGAAAGCGAAATCGCCGGTGATGCCTTTTTCTAAAACGTACTCACGGCCATCGAACGTGCGAACTTCTTTACCTTCGGCGATCTTAGTTCCGACGCCGGTGGGCGTGTAAAAGCCGGGTATACCCGCGCCGCCCGCACGCAGGCGTTCGGCTAAAGTACCTTGCGGACAAAATTCTAGATCTAGTTCGCCCGACATGTATTGTTTTTCGAAAGTGGCGTTTTCGCCGACGTACGAAGACATCATTTTTTTTATTTGGCGCGTTTGTAAAAGTAAGCCTAAGCCAAAATCATCGACGCCTGCATTATTAGACACGCACGTTAGATTTTTAACGCCCGAATCGCGCAAGGCTTCGATACAATTTTCAGGTATTCCGCAAAGCCCAAAGCCACCGACTAAAAAAGTCATGCCGTCTTTAACGCCGGCAATAGCAGACTTCGCATCATTAAAAACTTTCGCTGACATAATTACCTTTCAACAATAAGTGAAACCGCTTCGCCGCCACCAATACATAATGTAGCAAGGCCGCGTTTTTTATTGTGCGTTTTTAACGCGTGCACAAGTGTGGTTAGTCCGCGCGCGCCACTGGCCCCGATCGGATGACCAATCGCAATCGCACCACCGTGAACATTGATTTTTTCCATCGGAATTTCTAAAGATTTTTGCGCCGCCATTGTCACATTCGCAAAAGCTTCGTTAATTTCGAATAAATCAATGTCGGCCATTTTTAAATTAGCTAATTCTAATGATTTTTTGATAGCGCCAATGGGCGCCGTCGTGAAATATTTTGGATCTTGCGCAAAGTGCGCGTACGACACAATCGTTGCTAAAGGAGTAATCCCACGTTTCTTGGCTTCGCTTTCGCTCATCAAAACTAAAGCGGCCGCGCCGTCGTTAATTTTCGACGCGTTTGCCGCGGTGATTGTGCCTTCTTTTTCAAAAGCTGGTTTTAAACCTGGCATTTTATCGAACATGGCTTTACCTGGCTCTTCATCAACTTCAACTAAAGTAGGCCCTTTTTTTCCTTCAATTGTAACCGTGGCGATTTCATTTTTAAAGTGGCCATCGGCGATTGCTTTCTGCGCTTTTTTATATGAATCAATGGCAAAAGCATCTTGAGCTTCGCGAGAGAATGAATTCTCACGCGAACAAATTTCGGCGGCATTTCCCATGTGGAAGTTATTGTACGGATCCCACAAACCATCTTTAACCATTGAGTCGGAAATAGATTGATTACCCATGCGGTAACCGCCGCGCGAATTTTCTAAAAGGTGTGGGGCTAGCGACATATTTTCTTGTCCGCCGGCAACCGCAACTTTGGTGTGTCCAAGACGAATGGAATCGCTTGCTAACATAACGGCTTTTAATCCTGAGCCGCAAACTTTGTTGATAGTTAGGCAAGGTGTTGAATTATTAATACCAGCGCCCAATGCCGCTTGTCGGGCCGGGGCTTGACCCGCGCCGGCAGTTAAAACTTGGCCCATAATAACTTCATCGACTTCGTTCGGGCTAACGCCGGCTTTTTCTAATGCGGCTTTAATTGCGGTAGACCCTAACTTAGTAGCGGGCACCGTTGAAAGACTTCCTAAAAAACTACCAACCGGGGTGCGGGCGGCAGAAACGATGACAACTTTTTCCATACCGAATACTCCTTAAAAAATGATTCAAATTTCAATTTACAAAGATTACGAATCTAACAGAAATTTACGTTTTGTGTAAGAACGCAAAAAGCAAAAGCAGTTGACTATTTTAACGGAATCACACAAAGGTGGTTCTATGGCACTATTAAAATCTAAGACTAAAACCAAAGCAAAACCCGCAAGTAAACCTAAAGCCACCAAAGTTGCTAAAAAAGACAACAAAAAAGTGGTTAAAAAGCCTGTAGCAGCAGCAAAAAAGCCAGCGCCCGCTAAGACGCAAAAAGTCGTAACGAAAGCCCCGGTCAAAAAGCTTGAAGCTAAAATAGAAAAAGAAGTTAAAAAAGGGCCTGTCGCCGCCGTTAAAAATAACGCAAAGGCGAATGAAAAGCCGCTTGAAAAGCAGGTCGTAAAGGCCGTCAAGCCCGAAGCGAAAGCAGACGGCAAATCAAAGGCGGATGCAAAATCAAAATCAAAATCTAAGAAGCCTGAAAAAAAAGCCGAAGAAGATTTCGACGACGTCATCATTGGTGATGATTTTGGTGAAAGTGAAATTGCGGAGTACGAGGAAGACCTAAAAGCCGTTGAAGATGATGACGATGACACAAATTTAGATTTAAGCGATGATGATGATCTTGAAGAAAAAGATGAAGAAATTTATTTGACTGATTCGGAAGGCCGCAGACTTTGCCGCGTACGAGATTGCGATCAAGTTTCGAACGTTGAAGGTTACTGCCGCTACCATTACTTATTGTTGTGGAAGAAGATCCAAATTAGAAAGCATATTTTAATTGATGGAAAATTAGAGAAGTACGTTGAAGATTTAATGGCTCGTTATCCGGATAAGTTTTTAGATGTAATTAAGAAAGATTTAAAAACCGAAAAAGATTTCTTGTCGGTTATTCAAGAAATGGAATTAGACGAGAACGCCTTATCTGAAAACGATGGAGAAGATGAGGTACAATCATTCGCCGACGAAATTCGTGGTATTGGCGAAGCGCCAAGCATGGAAGACGATAGCGATTTTTAGTTTGAAGTTTAAATTCGAAGAATAAAAAAAAAGGCGCCAATCAGGTGCCTTTTTTTTTACTTAATTAGAATGGGGCTCGCTCGGCCCAGATCGCAAAAACATCGTAATTAGAAAAGACCGAAGAAGCTAATCCTTTCGTCACTCCGATTAAATGCATTTTTCCATTAAGCATTGCAAATAGGGGCGCGCCGCTATCGCCCGCCGCTACTCGCGAAGTTGACTTCGACTGCGCCGAGTAACTTGCAAAACGAATTTGATTGAGCACGGCCGATTGCTTTGTATCCATCGTTGAAATTGTTTCGATTGGATTAACGCTGACGAGCGTTGGATTTAAAACCGCAGTTGGCAAAACTTGTCTCCATAAAGAAGGAAAAATAAAATCAGCGGGTAGTGATAATGGCGTCACTAAGGTAACAAATACGAAGTCATTTTCGGGCGGAATGCGATTCGAAGGAGAACTGAAATTTACGCCATCAGCAAATTGCGCGCGAACTAAAGTTTGGTGGCGCACTAGTGTTAAATAACCGGTTCGATACGTCGTACCGTCGGGCCGTTGCCGATTTTGGTATTCACCGACTTCTAGCTTCATTAAACCACCTTGGCCAAGTGTTGAGCCTGCCAAGCAGTGCGCAGCGGTTACAAGGGTTGAAGTTGATAACAGCGTTCCATTACAAAGGCCGTCAACAATTGAGCCATCTTGATCAGGTCCAGGAATTTTTAACAGAACCACGGCGCGAAAGGCAGGATCTAGTGCGGGAGTCGCCGGAGATAATGCATAGACGTTGAAACAAAGAAATGACCCGATTAAAAGTGATAACATTTTCATGGTAAGCCTTTCGTAAAGAAGACCAACATACAAACACTACCCCTCTCGTATCAACAAAATTAACGAAAGAACATTTAAGCATTATTAAGTTTTGATTAAAGCGAGGTGATTCGTCGCTGCGAAGGAAACAGTTTATATTTTTCAAAGAGTTTCCAGACACTTCGTCCTAAACCCGCCGAAATAAATATCATGACCCAAAAGCTAATTTTACCAATTGCGAGTCGCATCACTATAGCCTGTTCTAGATTTACGGATTGGCCAATGTATAAGTACACGACTGCTTTTACTAAAAAATACACTGTCCACAAAATTGTATAAAAGCGAAAAAAGTATGACTTATCTTCTCGGTGCATACCACCCACGCGACCTTGAGCCGCGGCAAATTCTTCAACGATGGATTTTTCTTTTAAAAGAGTTAAACCTAAAATTAATGCCGTAACCAAATTTGCAAGGGGAGCTTCATATTTGTAAAAGATAGGCTGTTGAATTATTAACTCAAAGGCACCAAAAACTAGAATCATCAGAGAGTTAAAATAAAAGAAAAAACTAGGTTTTATTCTATTATAACGCAGCCATAAAAATTCTGCGGCAACAAAAACCATAGCGCCCAGCAATGCCATTTTTAAATCACCAAATAGATTCACAATATAAAAAAATATGATCGGTCCAAAGTTGATAAAAAAGAAGGAAAGCATTTTTTGAATCTATCCTTTTACTTTAGTGAAGGTCATCTTTCTTTTTTTTCTTCCCACCAAAAATCTGCGGCGTCGTCATATCGTGGTCCTCTTCGCCTGACGTGGCGAGGTCGTCATCTGTAATTTCTTCACGCGTTAAGCCTAAGGCTTCCATTTCTTCTTCGGTTTCTTTAAGCAAAGCGGCTTCGTCTTTGAGGCCCAAGAGTCGATTTGCTTCAGCTTCGATGTCTGGATTTTCGCTTGAGTATTGAAGCCAAATTTTTTGTTTTTCAAAAGGGTACTCTTGCCAAACAAAAGGCATTTCGTGATTTTCTGCATTTTCGAAGTACTCTACCATCAGGCTTGCGATCGCATCGACGCCAATGTGGATTTGCGCGATGGCGTCTTGTTTTTCTTTTGAATGATCAAGTGAGACTTCGAAATTCTGATAGCGCAATTCGCCCGGTGTACTTATTCCAACGCGAAGCACTATTTCGCTTAGATAAATGCGGCCTTCGACCCGTAGTCGTTTAGGGCCTAAATGGGCCTTAAAATTCTGTTCGAAAACAGTCTTAATTTGCTTTGAAAAGTCGGCAGGTAGATTGGTCCATTTTTTCGACTCTTTTTTACGCGGGATCATTAGCTTGCCTTTTTTAAGACCTTAATCAGGTCTTGAGTTGACTGAATTTAGACTTGTTTCTATAACTCGATCTAATACTCAAAAAGACTCTCTGGCACAACGGGAAAATCACATAATGCGGGAAAACGATCTGACAATTTCAAGGCCCCAATTTAATCAAGATCTGGGCATGGGCCGCGGCGTCTACATCTCAACGTACGGCTGCCAGATGAACGTCAACGACAGCGAGCGCATGTACTCTCTTTTAGAAATGGCGAATTTTTCCGTAGTTTCTACCCCAGAGCAGGCGTCGGTTATTATTATTAACGCGTGTTCGATTCGCGAAAAACCGGTTCATAAAGTTTACTCTGAAGTTGGCACGTACCGAAAATTAAAAGAAAAAAATCCGAATTTGAAAATTGGCGTGGGTGGCTGCGTGGGTCAGCAAGAAAAAGAAAAGCTGATGAAAACGCAACCCATGATCGATTTCGTTTTTGGTACCGACAATATCGACACGCTGCCAACCCTGGTTGCGCAGTCTTTTGCTACAAATGAGCGGCTGGTTGATGCCAAGTTCACGCACAAAGCGCCTTATCACGTAGAAACACTGGTACGTAATCCGGGGGTTTCAACTTTCGTTAACATTACAAAGGGCTGCGATAATTTTTGCACTTACTGCATTGTACCTTTCACGCGGGGTCGTGAAAAATCGCGCCCTATTTCACATATTCTAATGGACGTGCATTCATTGGTAAAACGTGGCGTGAAAGAAGTCACCTTGCTGGGGCAAAATGTTAACTCGTATAAATCTGAAGACGGCGCCGATTTTGCTGATTTACTTAAACGGGTGTCGCTTGAGACCGATATTGAACGGGTCCGCTATACGACTCCGCACCCAAAAGATTTTAACGATAAATTATTTAATGTCTTAGCAGAGCATCAAAATAAAATCGGTGAATATGCCCACATGCCCGTACAAAGCGGCAGCACGCGCATCTTGGAAAAAATGCATCGTGGTTATTCGCGTGAAGAGTATATTGAAAAAATTAATCGCATGCGAGAGCTGATTCCTAACTTAGTGCTATCGACTGATATTATTGTTGGCTTTCCCGGTGAGACCGAAGAAGATTTTCTAGAGACGATGTCCCTTGTGCAAGAAATAAAATTTGAAACGATCTACGCGTATATCTTTTCGGCGCGGCCATTCACGAAGGCCGCCGAAATGACCGATCACATTGACGAGGCCGTTAAGAGCGAGCGCTTAAACCGGTTGTTTGACGCGCACGAAGCCATGGCGTTTCCGTTAGTTAAAAAGTATGAAGGCCAAGTGCTTAATGTCTTAGTTGAAAAAATCAACGAGCAGGGTAAAGCGCAAGGGCGAAGTACACAAAATAAAATCGTGTATTTTTTAGGGAGTGAATCTTTGGTGGGAAAAACGGTGCCGGTTAAAGTGACTCAAGCTTTTCCAAATACAATTCGCGGAGAACTTGTTCAATGATGATGACCCCAGATTTTTTATTTTCTAAACCGCAAGATGAACGCGTTGATTTTGACGAAAAAGATTTAATATTATTAATTCCATATGGTTTATCGCTAACGAGCGGTGCCGAGCGCCCTTTTTTAATCTTAAAAGACCAAGCGGGTGACGACACATTACCGGTTGGTATTAATCAACTCGAAGCGGGGGCGACTCTCACGCAATCGGGTGGCACGGGTTTACCGGTCAGTCTGCATAAGTTTTCTGAATCGTTATTAGAAAGCTTAGATATCAAGTTAGAACGATGCGTATTCGTGGAGATCAAAGGCGTGCATCAATACGTGCGCATCTACATGGCGGGGCATCCGCAATATCAAAGTTTAAAGTTTCGCGCCGATGAAGTGATGAGTCTATGCATCCAATTAAAAATTCCGATTTACGCAACGAGAAGTTTTATCAGTCGCTCAAAACTGATGGCCGCCGAAGTAACTGGAATTGCGCAAGGATTAGCGCGTAATCCACTGGCTACCGTCAAAAACCATCAATATTTAATGTAGGAGATATTAAATCATGGCTTTAATCAAAGCGCGGGGGCACGAGCCTAAAATCGGCAAAGATGTTTTCATCGCTGACGGGGCGCAAATTATTGCCGACGTGCAAATTGGCGATCGCTCATCAATTTGGTTTAACACCACTTTGCGTGGTGACGTGATGCCCATTCGCATTGGTCTAGAAACGAATATTCAAGATGGCAGCGTACTGCACGGCACTTTCGGAAAGTATGCCTGCGAAGTTGGTGATCGCGTAACGATTGGCCATAATGTTATTTTACATGGTTGCAAAATAGGCACTCGTTGTTTAATCGGAATGGGCTCGATCGTTATGGACGGCGCCGAAATTGGCGACCATTCTGTCGTCGGTGCCGGAAGTTTAGTTACCGAAGGCAAAAAATTTCCACCTAAGTCTTTAATTGTAGGCAGGCCCGCCGTTTTTAAGCGTCCGCTTAACGAAGATGAACTCAAATTTTTGGAGCAGTCCGCCGACAACTATCTTTTATATAAAACGTGGTATTAAATTCTCAGCTCTTTATGCTATTCTTTGCTAACAACTAGCTTAAGGGGTCCCACCAATGAATTCGCAAACGCCAACGTTTGAACTTGCGCTCACATTCGATGATATTTTATTGGTTCCGCAGTATTCCGAAATTGTGCCCACCGAAGTCATTCCTAAAACATTTTTTGCTAAAAATCTTTATTTAAATTCGCCCTTAATTTCCGCCGCGATGGATACCGTCACTGAAAATAAAATTGCTAGGATTATGTCGCAAAACGGTGGCCTGGGAATTATTCATAAAAACATGTCGATCGAAGCGCAGGCCTTCGAAGTTGAAAAAGTTAAAAAATATGAAAGCGGCATGATTCAAGATCCGATTACTTTATCACCCGATCATTACGTCAGTGAAGCGTTGCAAATTATGGCGAAGTATTCGATTAGCGGAGTACCTATTACGGTGCAGGGTAAGCTCGTTGGTATTTTAACCAATCGTGATTTACGTTTTGAAACAAATGTAAATCAGCCCATCAAGAATATTATGACGAAAGAAAATTTAGTGACGGCCGAAGTAGGAACTACTTTAGACCAAGCAAAAAAAGTTTTGCAAAAACATCGCATCGAAAAATTACCGGTGATTGATAAAGAAGGAAAATTAAAAGGTCTTATAACTATAAAAGACATTGAAAAAGCTGAAGCGTACCCAGGCGCCACAAAAGATTCGAAAGGTCGCCTGGTCGGCGGGGCCGCCGTGGGCGTTGGTGGTGATTCTTTCGAGCGCGCAGAAGCGCTGATTGCCGCGGGCGTGGATGTTCTTTGTATCGATACGGCCCACGGGCATTCAAAAAATGTAATCAGCATGGTAAAAGAAGTTACGCAGAAACATAAAGACGTCATTGTTATTGCCGGAAACGTCGTAACGGCCGAAGGCACTGAAGAATTAATTAAAGCGGGTGCTGACGTTATAAAAGTTGGCGTAGGGCCCGGAAGCATTTGCACTACGCGAGTTGTGGCTGGTGTTGGCGTTCCGCAAATTTCGGCCATCATGAATTGCGCGGGGGCCGCGGCTCAAGCCAAAAAAACAATTATCGCTGACGGCGGAATTAAATACTCTGGCGACATCACGAAAGCTTTAGCGTTGGGGGCGAACACCGTCATGATCGGAAATTTACTGGCGGGGGCCGAAGAAGCTCCCGGCGAAACGATTCTCTATCAAGGCCGCACTTATAAAATGTACCGCGGAATGGGATCCCTTGGCGCGATGGCGAAAGGTTCGAAAGATCGCTACGGTCAGCGCGACATTATGGATTTAGATAAACTTGTACCAGAAGGTATCGAAGGAAAAGTTCCGTACAAGGGAAATGCCAGCGGCATCATTCACCAACTGATCGGCGGATTGAAATCGGGTATGGGTTACATCGGCGCGCGAAATATCGACGAACTGCAAAAGCGCGCGCGCTTCGTGCAAATCACCGGGCAAGGCCTGAAAGAATCCCACGTGCACGATGTGAGTATCACGAAAGAAGCGCCGAACTACCGATTAGAGTAATATATTTCGAAAAAGGGATTACAATTGAAAAATGGATTTTTAATTTTAGATTTCGGCTCGCAAGTGACCATGCTGATCGCGCGTCGATTGCGTGATTTAGGATTTTACTCTGAAATCAAACCCTATAATGAACCTTTAAGTAAAATAAAAGAATTTAATCCGGACGCAATTATTTTAAGTGGTGGACCCAATTCGGTTTACGACGAGAAAAGTCCGAAGCGTGATTTAAAAGAATTGCTTGGTGTAGCGCCGTTACTTGGAATTTGTTACGGCATGCAGCTATTGTCTGACCAATTAGGTGGAAAAGTAAAACCGGGCGACTCACGCGAGTATGGATTAACTCAGGTCAGTTGGAATTCTGAAATTCACAAAGCCATGAAAATGCCGTGGCCAGCGCAACATAAGATTTGGATGAGCCACGGTGATGTGGTTGATGCAGTTCCTAAGGGTGCAAAAGAATTTTTACGAAGTGATTTGCACATCGCCGGGTTTATTTCGGAAGGACCCGAAAAATTTATGGCCCTGCAGTACCATCCCGAAGTTTCACACTCTGAGTACGGAACTGAATTTTTAAAATACTTTGCCGAATGGGTCGGGGCCAAAGCCACTTGGAAAAATAAACAAATCTTGCACGCCGCCGAAGAAATGGTGCGCGCCACCGTCGGCGAAACATCACATGTGCTCTGCGCCTTAAGCGGCGGCGTTGATTCTTCGGTCGTGGCAACTTTACTTACAAAAATTTTGGGGCCTGAGCGCGTGCATTGTGTTTTTGTGAACAACGGCTTACTTCGTTACAATGAATTCGACTCGGTCATGAAAGCCTACAAACAGTACGGGCTTAACGTCGTCGGAATCGATGCCGAAGAACAGTTTTTAGCGGCGCTGAAAGGAATTTCAGAGCCTGAACTGAAGCGTAAAAAAATCGGCGGTCTTTTTATCGATGTTTTTGATAATGCTTTAAATAATCATTTAAAAGAATATAAAGATAAAATTCATTTCTTAGCGCAAGGAACTTTATACCCTGACGTGATCGAAAGTGTTTCATCGCTTGGCGGTAGTGTTACGATAAAATCTCATCACAATGTGGGTGGATTGCCGGCAAAGATGAATTTGAAACTCGTAGAACCCGTTAGAAATCTTTTTAAAGATGAGGTTCGAAGGCTCGGCGAAGAATTAGGCCTTACGCACGATTTTATTTCTAGACATCCATTTCCAGGGCCTGGCTTAGGCATTAGAATTATTAGCGACATCACCCGCGAAAAGTTAGAAGTGTTAAAAAAAGCTGACCACATCTTTATTCAAGCGCTTCGCGATGAAGGCTTGTATCATAAGATTTGGCAGGCGTTCTGTGTTCTACTACCGGTGCAGACGGTGGGCGTAATGGGCGACGGGCGCACTTATGAAAATGTTTTGGCATTAAGGGCGGTAACATCTGTCGATGGCATGACGGCGGACTGGTACGAATTTGAAACTTCATTTCTAAAAAAAGTATCGAATCAAATTACAAATCAAGTGCGCGGAATTAATCGGGTGGTTTACGATATTACTTCTAAGCCACCGGCGACGATTGAGTGGGAATAGAATTTCAGTTGACCCTAAGTAGGCATTTGTATCTTAGACGCAACTCGTTTGACTGAGAGGCGCTAGCAGACTGGATTTCCTCACATAATGCCCTGCGTTTTTAGCCTTTGGTTTTGATCCACCCTTCTAGAAAAGTTAGAATAACCCAAATGAGTTTTGTTCATCTTCACACCCATTCTGAGTACTCGCTTTTAGAGGCGGCTTGTCGCATTAAGGGTATTGCTAAAAAAGCGGCTGAGTATGAAATGCCGGCCGTAGCATTGACCGACAATGGCAATATGTTTGGAGCGATCGAATTTTATTTTGCGGCTTTAGATAAAGGTGTAAAACCGATTATTGGTTTTGATGCATACATGGCACCGGGTTCAAGGCTCGAGAAAAAACAAGATCCTAATATTAAATTTTCTGAAACATCTTTGGGGCCGCGCAGATTGGTGCTGCTTGCGCAGAATTATACGGGCTACCAAAATTTATGTCGGTTAAGTTCGATTGGTTATAAAGAGGGTTTTTACTGGAAGCCGCGAATCGATACGGAAGTTTTGACTCAGTATAATTCTGATTTAATTTGTTTAACCGGCGGCTTCCGTGGTGAGCTGGCCGATACGTATTTCAAAGAGGGGCCAGAGGCGGCACTTAAACGCCTGCGTGAATTAAAAGAAATATTTCCGGAGCGTTTGTATTTAGAGATGTGTCGCACACGCCCTGAGTGGAATCAGGTGAATTCATTTATTATGGAAGCGTCGAAGATTTTGCATTTGCCGGTGGTCGCGACTAATGAAGTGCACTACTTGACGGCCGATGATCAGATTGCGCAAGAAGTTTTGGTTTGTATTGGCTCAAATAAAACTTTGGCTGATGAGGCTCGCTACAAACTAGGAAGTTCAGAGTTTTATTTTAAATCGACCGCGCAGATGACCGCACTTTTTAAAGATGTGCCGGAAGCGATTTCTAATACCGTTGAAATTGCTGGTCGTTGTGATGTGAAGTTCAAATTAAAAGATGCAAACGGTAAAGCGATTTATCACCTGCCAAGTTTTCCAACAACGGAAGGGCGCACGGTTTCGGAAGAAATTATTTTTAAAGCGAATTTAGGATTACAAAATCGTTTTCAAGATATGTCTGATAAAAATATTGCGCTGACTCTAGAGAAAAAAACCGAGTACCAAGCGCGGCTTGATTACGAACTGGGTGTGATCGACCGCATGGGTTTTAACGGATACTTTTTGATCGTCCAAGATTTCATTAACTGGGCGAAGAATAATGATATTCCGGTGGGCCCAGGCCGGGGTTCCGGAGCGGGTTCGCTGGTGGCTTATAGTTTGCGAATTACTGATTTAGATCCTATTCCTTATTTTTTACTTTTCGAACGTTTTTTAAATCCGGAGCGGGTTTCGATGCCCGACTTTGATATCGACTTTTGCCAAGACCGCCGCCAAGAGGTGATTCAGTACGTGACGCAAAAATACGGGCCGGAATCAGTTTCGCAAATTATAACTTACGGAAAATTGCAATCACGTGCCGCCATTAAAGACGTCGGCCGTGTACTGGCAATGTCGTTTGCCGAAGTAGATGCAGTTTCAAAGTTAATCCCCGAAAAATTGGGCGTGACGTTGACCGAATCGTTAGAGATGGAGCCACGCATTCGCGAAATGATGGAGTCAAATCCAACGGTCGGAACGCTGATGGATTTAGCCCTAAAGGTCGAGGGTATGGTTCGCCACGCGGGTATTCACGCGGCCGGCGTCATTATTGCCGACGGAAGTCTTACCCAGCATGCGCCCATGTACCGCGGAGCCGATGATGAAAATGTGGTTCAGTACGACATGAAGCACGCCGAAAAAATCGGTTTAATTAAATTCGACTTCTTGGGTTTAAAAACGCTTACGCATATTAACAAAGCGCTTAAATTAGTTTTTAAGAATCGCAGTATCAAAATTTTAGAAAAAGATATCGATATTAACGATTCAAAAATTTATGAATTATTATCTCGCGGTGATACGGCCGGCGTGTTTCAGTTCGAGGGCGAAGGTATATCGGACGCAACTCGCAGAATTAAGCCTTCAAACTTTAATGATGTCACCGCTATTACGTCTTTGTACCGCCCGGGTCCGATGGCGAATATTCCAGAGTTTACCAAACGTAAAAACGGGGAAAGTCCGGTTGAGTATTTGCTGCCGGATTCTAAAAAAGTTCTAGAAGAAACTTACGGAATTATGGTTTACCAAGAGCAAGTGATGGGGATTGCCGCGGTGATTGCGGGCTATTCACTGGGTGAAGCCGATATGCTTCGCCGGGCGATGGGCAAAAAAATTAAGGCCGAAATGGATCAACACCGCGAACGTTTTTTAAAAGGCGCTAGCGACCGTGGCCACGATAAGAAAAAATCGGAAGAACTTTTTGAGTTAATGTTTAAGTTTGCCGATTACGGTTTTAATAAATCGCACGCGGCTGCGTATTCGGTCATTACAGCGCAAACTGCGTGGATCAAGCATTACTATCCGGCCGAGTTTTTTGCGGCATTACTTTCGACCGAGGTGGGTGACACTGATAAAGTTGTTAAGTACGTGAAAGACGCGCAAAAACGCGGATTAGTTGTGCGCCCGCCGCATGTTAATTTTTCAGATTACCTATTTACCGTTAACGTTGATGAAATTTATTTTGGCCTTGGGGCCATTAAAGGCGTTGGCGAATCTGCAGTTCAAGCCATTTTTGAAGCTCGTAACCAAATGCCGGATCGTCAGTTTAAGACGATCGAAGAGTTTTTTAACAATGTTGATTTACGTCGGGTTAATAAAAAAGTAATCGAGAATTTAATAAAAGCCGGGGCCTTCGATGATTTTGGCTACCACCGGGCGCAACTTTACACGGGCTATTCACAATTTTTAGATCGTGCGGTTGAAACGCAAAAAGATAAAGCCTCTGGGCAAGTTTCGCTTTTTGGATTGAGCTCGGCGGATGAAACCACGGTGATTTTGCCAGATGCTAAAGTTTGGTCACGGATTCAATCACTGTCGTTTGAAAAAGAAGTTTTAGGATTTTATTTAAGTGATCACCCATTAAGAGGGTTCGAAAATTTCTCAAAAGTTTGGGCTTCGGCCAGCGTCATTGATTTGCCGGCTTACTTTGCCGCGCATGCAAGTGCGGGAGAAAAAGCGGGTGAAAAACCCAAGTGGGGCGAGCCTCGAAATAAAACGCGAGTGATCATTGCTGGGCTTATTACCGAGCACAAAGAATTAATCACTAAAAAAGGAACGCGCATGGCATTTGGTCGCGTCGAAGATTTGACGGGCAGTGCCGAATTAGTTATTTTTCCAGACACGTACGCAAAATACGGTCATTTGCTTAAAGAAGAAAAACCACTTTTAGTCGGCGGCGGTCTTGAAGTTGAAGAAGGCAATTCCAAAATTATTGTGGATAGCTTTGCCCTGTTTGATGATGTGCTTCGAAAAACAAAAAAAATTTCAATGCGACTTGATAAAATTAATATTGATGATTTTGAAAAACTAGATGAGCTATTAGATCACCACAAGGGCGCTACCGACGTACGTCTAGTGATGCAAGTTGAAGGGCACGAAATGGAGATCTTTCCGAGGGAACCTAAGCAAATTCAGATCTCAGATGACTTTTTTGAAGGAATTCACCAGCTTTTTGGTCGCACTGACTTTATTGAAGTGCAAAGTTAGGTTAGACTTAAAAGTAGACGCCCTATCATCAGAATTCAAAGGAGACTCGGTTTGAAATTAAGTCGTATTTTTTTAAGTCTTACTTGCCAGAGTTTAGCCGCATTAAGTTTTATCACTGCCATCGGCTGTTCAACCGTGCGCGAGCAACCGACGGAAGAAGTTGTAGCCGTTGCGCCCGAAGAAGTCGCTAAGCCCAGTATAAAGCGTGAAGTTAAAAATCTTAATTTAAAAAAAATGAATGAAGATAAGTCGCCGAAAAAAAGAATCGTTGTTTTACCTTTCTTAGATAAAAGCAATGAGCGCGATGAGGTCATTCTAGAAAAAGCTCGCCACGCCTTTATGGATGATTTAAATAAAGCCGATGAAATGGTGGCGCTTGATTCAAGCGAAATTAAGCTCGACTTAAAAAAGTATATTAAAAATAATGAATACGATATGCCGGCCCTTTCAAAAGATTTACAGAATGCGGGCGTGAGCGCTTTACTAGAAGCGAAAGTTATTGATTTGCGCTTTAAAGATAACGTAGCCACGTTACCGGCCGAAGAAGGCGCGGCCGCCATGCCCGTTAAAAAACTTAGGCTGGCACGATTTGAGGTAGTGGTGAGTGCACGCGTAACAAATGTGCGTTCCGAGCAAGTTTTATTTCACACCGTAAAAACAGTTTCGATCGAAGAAGAAAACACGCAGTTACCTGAAAACGTTGCCAGCAATTTCTTTTTCAACCGCAATCCCGAACTGGCCGGGCTATTAATAAAAGATGCGATGCTTGATTTCACGCCGCAAATTGGCGAAGCCTTAGCCCAGATTACGTGGGAAGGTCGCATTGCCGCTTTAAACGGTGAAAAAATTTATTTAAACGTCGGAAAAATTTCGGGCGTGCAAGTTGGCGATATTTTAAAAGTGGTTGAAGATGGCAATGAGGTTTACGACCCTGAAATTGGTTATCATATTGGTAAGGTTCCGGGCCGCGCTAAGGGCACTTTAGAAATCATTAATTACTTCGGTCAAGATGGAGCCATTAGCATTATTCACTCTGGAGCAGGATTTAAAGAAAATGACCGCGTCGAACTCTATCAATAATTTTTCGTTCGAATCCGCCTACTTGGGGCTTTACGATTACGAGAAAGCCGCCGTTTTACAAAATGACTTGCACTGTCTTGCGCTTAATAAAAACCAATACTCTTTAATTGGGCTTGAGCATTACGCCGTATTAACTTTAGGCCACCGGGCACAAGTTGAAACGGAAGTAAAAATGACAACGATGCCCGTAGTTCGATCTACTCGAGGTGGCTTAGCCACCGTTCATTCTGAAGGACAATTAGTCATTTATCCGATCATTAACCTGCGAAAACTTCGTTGGGGTGTGAAGCACTACGTGCATTGTTTATTAACGGTTACGCAAGCGCTACTTAAAGAATTAGAAATTGATTCTTGGGTCGATGACGAGGCAATTGGTCTGCATACGAGAAATGGTAAAATTGCATTTTGTGGCATCCAAATTAAAAATGGTGTCAGCCAACACGGAATTAGCTTGAACGTAAAAAATGATTTAAGTTTGTTTACTGAAATCAAAGCGTGCGGATTACAAAATCCAAGATTAGATCGCTTGGCTAATTATACGAGTGAGCTCTCACTACGTGATTTATTTAATCGATGGACTGAAATATTTAAAAGACAAATCAACAACTCTTAATTTAAAATAATGTTGTCTTAATGACACTCTGGTCCGCGCGGGCCATTTAAAGGTTTAAACTTCCATTTTAAATGTCACGGGCTAAACTAAACGACGTGAACATAAAAACCGCCCCTTTTTTATTTATCGATTGCCAGACGACCGGGATGCATCCTTCGAATGGCCATTTATTAGAATTATCGTGGCTGGTTGCCACCGCCGACACGGTTACGCCCGAAATAAAATCGTATCTGGTACAATTACCAGAAGGCGAAGTTATTCCTAGCGCGGTTCAAAAAATAACCGGAATTACTGCGACTGATTTAGAAAAAGCTGAGCCAATCGAGAAAGTCTATGAAGAATTGCAAAAAACATTGCAAAGCTTACCCGCCGAAACGGTGGCACTGATTCATTACGCGCAGTTTGAAAAAGCATTTCTTAAATATTTATTTACTCGGCATCATCCTGAAAAAGAATTTCCGCTTGAAGTAATCTGTACGGCCAAGGTCTGCCGCAAAGTATTTCCTAATATAACCAGTGGAAATATTCGCGCAATAAGTGGCTTCATCGGGACATCCGTGGGGCTTAAGCGAGCCGCTTCGCACGTTCAGGCTACGTTTGAAATTTGGCAAGAGCTAGTGAGCCGATTATCTCAGCATTCCGTGACCACCGTAGAGCAATTGGATGCGTGGATGAAAGAAGCAAAGCCAGTTGATAAAGAAGCTAAGTTCGAATACCGCATGGATCGTCTCACGCGATTGGCGTTTCCGGACCAACCGGGAATTTATCGCATGTATAATAAAAAAAATGAAATTCTTTATGTCGGTAAAGCAACGTCACTAAAAAGTCGGGTGAATAGTTATTTCAGGGTCAAGAAAAAGCGCGATAAAAAAACAATGGAGTTACTAGCTCAAGTATGGTCTATCGAATACACCGAGTGTTATAGCCCGCTGCAGGCAGCTTTACTTGAGACCGATGAGATTAAACGATTAGATCCGCCGTACAATATTAATTTAAAGAAAAATCGGGCAAAATCTTTTTTTACCTCGAAAGACCTCAAGCAGATTTCGGGACTTCAAACCACAGAATTTCCATTAGGACCCTTCAGGCCTTTTGGTAGCATCGAGCAATTAAGCCTGCTGCAACAAGGATTGACGAAAAACCAACTTTATCAAATTTTTCACGATTCGGTCGAAACCGCAATTTTAGAAGAAGGGTTTGAACTTTTTTGTAGCCAAAATAATTTATCAACGGATGAATTTCTAGAACCAAGACGAATATTAGCATTTGGTTTTAACCAAATAAGATTGCAAAAAAAACTAAAAGCACTAGCGGTTGATACTGACGTCACCCGGCCTGAATTGGAAATGACCGCAGACGCAGTCGCCGACAAATTTATGCGCCTCTGCGTGCGCGCGGCGGGCGAATATAAGCGATCGCGCGCGCTGAACCGTTTAGTCAATGCCAGCATTCGTTGGCTTTATAAGAATGAATGGTTGGAATTAAAATTAAAACACGGACATTTAGTTAAGCCCGATGAAGAAATACAAACCGTCAGCGAAATTCCCGCTATAAATGATTGGCCCGTTGCAACCTACGACCGGATGAGCATTTTACTAAGTGAATTAGCAAAGTATCCTCATCAAATTACGGTCGGGCGCTTTGAATCAAATCATTAATTAACTTCGCTTGTTGCTTTCGGATAACCGACTTCACTAACGAGTGCGCCTTAAGATCGGGACCGCGGCCGTAAGCTAAATTATACAACCGAATTTGTTGATCAGGTAAACGCTCAAGCACTGTAATCACTTCGCGAAAATAAACTGGCGCCTGAATATTGGCAGCGTTCGTTTCGTTGTAAGAGTGAATGACGTAACGATTTGCATCGCGCCAAATATTCTGCGTGAAGCAGTAAGATGATTTACCTAGAAAAGCAATCGCAGTTTCTTGACACACTTGATTTATACTTTCAACAACTTGATTTGACCGCAACCCTTGAATATTTCTTGATTGAAAGTCGCGGCTCATAAAAATATTAAAAACGCGATCTAAATTTAGCGCGCCCAAACAGTCAACTGACTCGATTCGTACGAATTCATTCTCAAAACCTTGCGCCTCAGGAGGACTGTCGCCGAATACCTTCTTTAAAAAATCAATATTAATTCGATTTTGACAAGTGTCGGGCAATTCAATTTTACTCAATAACTCAACTTTTAAACGAATTGGAAATTGCGTAACATAACTTTTATTTGGTGCTGGGCTTGAATTGCGAATCCAGAATAATTCAATTTGCTCTAACACCGAAGGCTTTGCCGTTAGATTTTGGGTCCACCGCGCAAAACTGCCGTTTTGAATTTGCCAAGCCAAGGCCGTCAGAGTTGCAACTGTAGTAAAAAGTAGGCTTAAGATTATTTTTTTCATTGTGCCGTCCCAAATTGAAGTTTGAGATATTGTTGAGTTGTGTAATGCGGAAATTCTTTATGCATTTTAAGAAAGACCGCCGCAATAATTGCATTCGTATACGCTTTAGATCGCCACATTATTAATGATCTAGCAATGGCGGTGGCCGTAAAATAATGATCTGCATCCCAGTGAATTGTGTCGCTAGTTAACCGGGCCGCTTTTAATAATGAATGCACGCCGTAAACTAATGCGTTGTGAATGCGATCTTCGCGGGGATTTGCAAAGTGCAACAAAGCATAAAGCGCGAACGCGGTCGAAAGCGTTGGATCATTCCAAATATTACCTTCATTAATCCAAGAACCATCGGCACGCTGCAGCGAAATTATTTTATCAACCATCAACTTATGAGATTCTTCCGTAATGCAATTTACGCCGGCTTTTTCGGCGGCCGCAATTGCAAAGCTTAAGTTAAAGGTATTCGGGTAATAAACGCCGCAGTCTTTATGCTCGT
>JACMNA010000002.1 GCA_014378765.1 Bdellovibrio sp.
ACTGCGCGTGTAATGATAGCCATTATGAATTCGCGCTTGATTTGCCTGGCTGGCGCGAGCCATAATATTACTTTCGTCTTCAAATACCGTAATACAATGACCTTTTTCGGCTAAAGCTAAGGCTAACGAAACTCCGTAAAATCCGGCCCCAATAATTGCGATTTTCATTGCAGTCCGGCCTTAATTTTTAAAGCCTGCATTTGATTTGCAAGCGCCGGATCTAATTGTAAGCTTTGCGCCTCAGTATAGTGGTCATAGGCCGAAAGAAATCGTTTTTGATAGATTTCTAATTCGGCTACTTTAATTAAAATATCTCTGCGCCGAGTAAGAGTTAGAATTTTTTTAAACGTTTCAATCGCGCCTTCAACTTGGCCGTCGTTTAATTTGAAAAAAGCGATGTATTCAATGAAATTAATCATTTTAGGATTCTCAAGTAGGGCGGCTTCGCACGCTTCAACTCCAAGCTGGCCCAATTGGCTGAGTTGAAATTTAGACAATTCTTTCGCACGAAGTTGGGCGGCATAATCGAAAAAGAGAGTTTCACAATGCGTATTTTTAACCGCTGAATTATTTGGGGCCAGTTGCCGTGCCGTATAATCGACCTGCTTGGCACCTTCAATATGGCCAACTAATAAACTGGCCTCAATCAGCTGCACATAAGGCCAAACTTTATCGTTCGCGACGTATTTTAAACTAACTTCGTCAAGCCAACGCGTTTTTGCTACTTGCGTTTGAATTTGCGCTATCGCGCGATCGAAGTGGATTGTGATGTTTTCATTCGCCAGCGGACCTAACCAAGTCTGGGCGTAATCTTCGCGGGCGAAGAGGGCCGAAACTTCGTCGTAGAATACAAGGCGCCATTTTTTTTGCGAAATCAATTTATTAATAAGTGGTTGTGACGACAGGTCAAAAGTTAGGGCCACAATTTTAATGTCGTATCGATTCATTTCTTGCTCAAAGTGCTGAGGGCTATTCAGTAGATCAAGGTAGGTTTTTAAATGGGCTACATTGTAAACTTCGGCGTAACGGCTATCAATGTAAGATTTAAACTGAGGAAGCGTAAAAATAGCATAGTTTGCAAATTGCGTATCAGAAAAAATTTTACTTTGAGTTGGATGATTTTTTAAAAATTCAATTGCGCGATCGGGAAAACGTGAGGCGCGCTTACTTGCGCCAAAGCGCGTTGCCGAACGATCATCGGAAACTAAATTCGTAACAATGCCAATGCAGGTTAAACCCATAATGACATAAAAAGCGACGGGCCACCCCCATCGTTTCAAAGCACTTGTTTTAGCAAATTGATTCAGAGGTGAAAACACTAAAAGCAGATAATCTAAAACGAAAGGAGCCGTCCAAATAACTAAGATCGAAATATTACGACGGGCCGAAATGGCTAACCATGAAAGAATCAAGGCACTGAAAAAATAACCCATGCTGTATTTTTTAATTAAAGACTTCCAATCTGCACGAAATCCGATCGTAAGAATTTGAAAGATTAGTAAACATAACCAAATAATTAAAACCCAAGCGTCGCGTAGCCAAACTGGTTCGGTTAAAGCGTTGCGCGTTTCTTCAATTGTTTGATGATAAAATGGATCTTTTAAAACCGAATATAGATGCAAGGGCCATAACGTTCCTGTAACGCCGTATGGATTCAGTAACGATACAAGTAGAGATAAAATAAAAACGTATAAAAAGGGTGAGCGAAAGTTTTTCCGATAGAAAAAATCTGATACTAGATAACTGCCGATCATAATTGGGCCAAACGGAAATAAACCGTGCGTATTCACCCAAACTAGTTGGATAAGTATGCAAGCGTAAATCCATTTATCGGTACGGTTCTCTAGGCTAAGCCGCCACGCTCGCGCTAAAATGAAAAGAAATGCGGCGATATAAAAATAGGAAAGCATTTCGGCCCGGTGGTTCCACCGCAGCTCAAGAATCCACAACAGCAGCAAATAAAAAATGCCAGCTTCGTATAAATTTTTATTGGTAGCTTCATGATTCAACTGACGGTACGCCAAAAAACTAAAACCAACTGACAGCGCGGCTAATAACGCATGCAAGGTCACCAGGGGTACTAGCGATTGATGAAATGCCGAATACAGAAAATACATCAATACTTCGTAACCCCAGGTGATGCTGACCCAGGCCGAATCAAAGAATGTATAAGAAAAAATATCTTTTGAGATAAATGACGTGTTTTGAATCATCCAACGGCCCGCGGCTAAATGCCACCAAATATCAAGGTCGGCAATATCACGAAAGGCAAAAAGAAATGAGGTGACGGTCAGACCCATTAAAATAAATTTAAAAGAATTATTTTTAGGATCTGGTGAGGCCATCGGACTTAATATTAGCCGATAGCAAGCGTTATGCAATTTTTCACGCGGGTAATTAAGTTTAAGCCTGACTTAGGTCTAGCGATGATTCAAGCCGGTAATTTAAAAAAAATGAACAAAAGAATCACTTCTTATTTTACCAAGAAGTGATTCTTTGAGAAAAACTAAATTCATTTAGCTTCGAAGTAATTAATTTCCAGCTTCGTTATTGACCTGACAAATACCAACGTATCTTAAATCACGTGGAATTTCGCGAACAACGACGATTGAACGTCCTGGAAAATAACGGCGGCGGAAACGATCTGCCTGACGATCACTTCGGAAAGCACAGTAATTGCTATATTGATCTGCGTAGTAAGTACCGTACTGGCGACTCAATTGAAACATTGAATTTCTTAAATCAACCCAGCCTGGTCGGTCAGGTCGATTATATCCGTCGCATGAGCGTTGCGTATTGCGGTGATAACAACCATCCGGTTGAGCTACCCAATTGCGACCTTGTGGATACTCTTGGCAAACCCATTCAACAACTTGATTTTGAGGATTGCAAAACAGGCCCGACGAAGCTGAAGCAATAGAACTTAATCCTAATACCCCAACTAAAAGTGATAACGCTAATTTCATTGGAACTCCTTTTCGTGTTGAAGATGTGGCATAGACATCTTATTATTTTAATCAATGCTAATGCAAATGAAACACCAACTTTTCAGCTTAACATTTTGCTAAAAAAATATTCAGTTGAAAGCGAAACGAGTAAAATAAAAATGAAAATTTTAACCAAACAAAATTTTAAGTTGATCCTGCAAAATGTGCTTAAATTTAATTTACCAATTTTAATTTTCTTTTTAACTGCAAGCTGTTCGAGCTCAGTCACAACGAGAGAATCCGCATCAACACAAGTTAAATTGCTCGCTCCGGTAACGGGCTCGCAAAGTGTATTTCCTGAGCCGCGGTTAACGAATCCGAAGCTGCGATTTCATACGGGCGGCGTTAGGGAAAATCGACCCGAAATATCTCCTGATTTACCTAATATTTCGGGTGCGGCCTCGCCTTGGATCTTAACTCAGTGGCGCCGGCCCCAATTTATATTGCCACTGAACATGCAAAAAGATCTAGCGCCGGACGCCGTGCTGGGCTCGGCTACATATTATTTTCCGAGTGAAGATAAGCGCTCTCATTTAAAAATTTATAAAGGCAAAACGGCGCCCTACGTTTATGAATTATTTAGTCAGGGTGGAATGCTTGATCAACGTGGTGGCACCAATGTCTTCTTAGCGGCCGATGCGGTTGGTAATGTTACGTTTGAAAAAATGATTGATTACGAAGTCGATCTTAAATTTAGTATCGCAAAAATTAAATACGATACATTGTTAGCCAAGCGCACGGGGGCCGTAATGTCGCAGCTATTCACCGGACTCACTCTTCATTACGAAGATGCTGGTAACCCTACGCAAACGCCCATTAACCTATTCATGCAAATTTACCATAACAATACGTCGTATCCAGATCAATCTTACCGTGGATGTTACCGTCACGGTAACATAATGGAAATTGTTTACGGAAATATTTTGTTGAATGACCCTCGCCTTGATTTTGTTAGCACTAATCAGCCCGCTAAAAAAATGCGGTTCAATGTAAATCAATATCTTTGCGATATGATAACCCAAGGATTTAGTTGCGATGACAACGGTAAAAAATATAAATTTGATTTTCCTTTGGCGGCGAAAAATTTCGAAAATTGGAAAATAACGTCGATGTATATCGGTCTTGAAACTCAAGACACTGATTTGCGTTCCGGAGCTTTTACCAACAAGCCGCAAGGTAACGTAGAAAGTGCCGTGCAAATTTCAAATTTAAGTATGACTCGTAACAATGATATTAACTTTGATTACGCGAAAGATTGTAAAAAGTTTTAATCTAGTGGCCCTTCAAAACACCACCATCGACGGCGATGGATTGCCCGGTTACGTAGCCCGCCTTAGGTGAAGCCAAGAAAGTCGCAAGATCGGCAAGTTCACGCGGATCACCTAAACGTCCGGCGGGCACCATTTGTTTCACTTGCTCTTCGCTTAACTTTAAATTTTTAAGTCGGTTGGTGTTGGTGTAGCCCGGCAGTAAAACATTAACGGTAATTCCGTAGGGGGCCATTTCGTTCGCTAAGCTTTTACAGAGCCCGGCTAAGCCCGCCCGCAATCCGTTTGAAGTGGTCAACGCGCTAATAGGTTCTTTTGCGGCCAGTGAAGTGACTAAAACGATGCGACCAAATTTTTGTTTTTGCATGGTGGGTAAAGCCGCTTTAACGGCATCGGTAAAACTCAGCCATAAATTTTGAAAATCAAGTTGCCACTGGTCATTAGTGATATCAGAAAAATTTCCTTTGTTAGGACCACCGGTATTCATCACTAAAATATCTATGCCATTCATTTGCTTAACGGCCTGGTGCACGGCTTCATTGGCGGCATTGGCTTTGGTTAAGTCGGCGGTAACACCAAATTTTGTATTCAGATTTGCTTGCGTAGTTGCTAACCGGTCAGCGTTGCGCGAATTCACGCAGACCAAAGCTTTTTCAGTCAATAAGGATTGCGCGATCGCGTAACCAATGCCGGTTGATGAGCCAAATACGAGTGCTTTTTTATTTTCTAGTTGTAAATCCATTTTCTACGAAAGCCTTTCAAAAAATTCAGGTTTAATATTTAACCATTCCAGCGCGCTTTTATTAAAAAGCCATTCTTTGGTTTCGGTATCAAAGTTGGCCGATTCAATTAAATTTCCCGCTTGCAGTTCGCCTAACGGAAACGGGTAATCAGTTCCTAGCGCAATTTTTTTTGCCCCGATAACGCCTATCAAAAACTTCAGCGATTTTAAATCATGAACCAAACTGTCTACCCAAAATTTTCCAACGAAATCTTTTGGCGGGGTTTTGCAGTCAATCGCCACGAAATCAGGGCGTGAATCAAAACCATGTTGAATTCGACCTAACGTAAATGGAAATGATCCGCCCCCATGTGCAAAGGCTACCCGTAACTTCGGAAATTTCTCAAAGACTCCGCCAAAAATCATCGAGCAAATCGCAAGGCTCGTTTCGGCGGGCATGCCCACTAGCCAAGGTAGCCAGTATTTCGGCATGCGATCTTGCCCCATCATTTCCCACGGGTGCACAAAAAGGCTTGCGCCTAATTTTTCAAGTTCGGCGAAAACTGGAAACAAGTTTGGATCCGATAAATTCCAGTCATTAATGTGTGAGCCAATCTGAAACCCGTGCAATCCCAAATCTTTAACGGCTCGGCGCGCTTCAACGATCGCCAATTCCGGTGATTGCATGGGCAGCGTGCCTAAGCCAATAAAATTTTTCGGATATTTTTTTACTTCACCGGCGATGTGGTCGTTAAGAAAACGCGCGACGACTAAGCCATCATCAGGCTTCGCCCAATAAGAAAACATTACGGGCACCGTCGATAGAACTTGAACTTGTACGCCCTGAGTTTCATATTCAGAAATCCGCACGGTAGACTCAAAACAATTTTTTTCAACGCGACGAAAAAATTTTCCGTTATCACTAATCATATTGCAGTATTGGCAGCCGCTATGATCTTGCATTTGTTCAAGCGTCATAAAGCCCCCGTATCCAAACATTTTTTTAAAATCGGGTAACGACGGGGGTAAAATATGCGTATGAATATCAATTTTTAGCATGCAGCCACTTTCGCCCGTTTTTTGTCTGACACTTTTTACAAGTCGTATATTCACTATTGTAATAACGATCGAACACGGCCGGAAACTGCGTTTCAATATCTTCTAAATGAAAAAATTCTTCATATAATTTATTTCCACAATTCTCGCAAAACCATTGCAGGCCGTCCTGTTCGGACTCGCGACGCTTGCGTTCGACCACCAGCCCAATGCTATTAGCCGGTCGTTGCGGTGAATGGGGAGTGCCGCCCGGAAGCAAGTAGATATCACCCGCGACAATGGAAATATCTTTAAATTCTCCGTCGGGAGTACGAATTTTTAATATCATGTTGCCTTCAATTTGATGATAGAATTCGTCACCCGCATTGACGTGAAAATCGGTGCGTTCATTAGGGCCGCCCACAACCATGACGATAAAATCGCGCTGGGGCCAAATGCATTTATTGCCGACGGGTGGTTTAAGTAAATGCCGATTTTCTTCGATCCAAGTTTTAAAATTGAAGGGACTGTAAGTATCCGCCATTGTTATTCTTTCACCGATTCTAAAACGGCTAAACATTTCAGTTCAATCGCGATTGGCGTCGGTAAACAATTAATTTCTAAAGTGGTGCGGCACGGTGGGTTGGATTGAAAGTACTGCGCCCAAAGCCGATTGTAAGTCGCAAAGTCATCTTTCATATTGGTTAAGTAGACCGTCACATCAACTAAATTTTCCCACTTTGCACCGGCCTCTTCTAAAATAGCTTTTACATTTTTAAAGACGCTATGGCACTGGGTTTCAATATCGTAACTTTTTATGCAACCTTCGCGATCAAGTTCAACGCCCGGAATTTTTTTGGTACCGCGTTCACGTGGGCCCACTCCCGACAAAAATAAAAAATTTCCGACCCGACGCGCGTGCGGGTAGTGGCCAACGGGTTCAGGGGCATGGTTTGAATGAAAGGCATCTTTCACAGGACCGCCTCGGACGTATATTGAATACAAACATTTTTAACTTCGCTAAAAAATTTTAAAGCCTCGAAGCCACCCTCGCGCCCGTAGCCTGATTCTTTTACGCCACCAAAGGGCGTCCTTAAATCGCGGCTCATCCACGTATTCACCCACACTAGGCCCGACTCTAATTGCCGCGAAATGCGTTTTGCTTTTTCTAAATCTTTAGTCCAAACCGTTGCGGCCAGTCCGTAATTTGTTGAATTGGCCATTTCGATTACTTCCGCTTCAGTGGTAAAAGGAGTTAAAGTGGCGACGGGGCCAAAAATTTCTTCTTGATTTGTTCTTGATTTAAAATCTAAACCTTCGATTAGGGTCGGCTGAAAAAAATAACCATTGGTGAATTCACCTTGCTGTGCGGCCTCGCCGCCACCGGTTAAAATGCGGCCACCTTCAGTTTTAGCTAAATCGACGTACGAAGAAACTTTTTGTAAATGCGCTTTTGATACGAGCGACCCTTGATCGTTCGCTGGATCAAGCGGATTACCAATTTTTAGTTTTTCAGTTTTCTGAATCAACGCGATTTTAAATTTTTCGTAAATTGTATTCTCAATAAATATTCTTGAACCGCATAGGCAAATCTGCCCTTGATTTTGAAACGTTGACTTTATCGTCATCTCGAGTGCTTTTTCAAAATCACAGTCGGCAAAAATAATATTCGGATTTTTACCTCCCATTTCAAGCGATAATTTTTTAAATTTTCCGGCGACGGCTTGCGCGATGGCGCGTCCGGTAGCGGTGCTACCGGTAAACGATACGGCTTTTACATTTGCGTGAGAAACTAACGGAGCACCAACGTCGGGGCCCAAACCATGAATGATATTAAGTACGCCCGGCGGCAAGCCAATCTCGTCGCAAATCTTCGCTAATAAAAAAGCCGTCATGGGAGTCAGTTCAGAAGGTTTCGCGACGACCGTATTACCCGCGGCCAGGGCCGGTGCAATCTTCCAGGTGAATAAATAAAGCGGTAGGTTCCACGGCGAAATGCAGGCCACCACGCCAAGTGGTGCAAACTCAGTTCGATTAATTAAAGTGGGGTTGGTTTTAAAAATCTCACCCTCAAAATGAATGATAGAATCGGCAAAAAAATTTAAGTTCTTCGCGCTGCGAGGAATTTCTAGCTCGCGCGCCAGCGTCAAAGTTTTTCCGCTATCGATTGATTCAGCTTCAGCGAACTTTTCCAGTTGGTGCAAAATGCCATCGGCCATTTTTTTTAAGTAATTGGCGCGAACGGTGGCCGTTGTTTTCGACCAAGTCGTAAAAGCGACTTGGGCCGCTTTGACCGCAAGCTCAACATCTTTTGCATTTGAGGCGGGTACGAGGCTGTAAACTTTGTCGTGCGCCGGATTCATATTATCTAGATACTGGCCACCACTGGGCTCGACAAATTTTCCATTAATATAATTTAGTATTTTTGTTTTTATATCTATTTTACTGTTCATTCATCCTACTTAATCAATATGGCCCGAACCGGAGTTGCATCCGCGCCTTCAATATTTAATGGTAACGCAATCAAATCGTAGAGCCCCGGCTCAACATGATCAAGCACGATCCCTTCTAAAATGGCCATATTAAATTCGTGAATGGCCGTATGTGATTGTAAAATTCGATCTGTGGCTAAGTCGACGGATGGGGTATCAATTCCGACCAGAATAACTTTTTTAGAATTTAAATACTCAATAAGCTCAGCTGAAAATGACATGAAGTCGTTCGTCCACTGGTACGGGTCAGGAAATGATTTGGTTTTAAACAATACGCGTGGGGCCTTTATTTCGGTGTTAAAATCTTGTGGCGTGATCCGATGATTTTTTTTGGTCTCAACTTCAATGACTTGCGCTTTGCCTAAATAATAATGCAAAGACCTTTGATCGATAGATACGCCATCCGCATGGTAATGACTGGGGGCGTCGGTATGTGCACCCAGATGAACCGTCGTTTTAATATTTGAAAGAGTTAGATTGTGGCCTGATTTAAAATCCATCACAAACTCTTCTTGAAACGGAGTGTCGCCCGGAAAAACGGCCATTTTAGAATTAATCTTAGGAGTGATATCAATAATTTTTTTCGAGGCTATTTGCAATAGATCCAGTGACAAAAATTACCTCCTTGCCTGATGATACGGGCGCGCTATAAATAAGAACTCTAGCAAGGAAAAACCAATGGTGGAACAAAAGAGTCTTTCAAATAATTCAGACGCGGTGATTTCTGAAATTAACGTTGCGCGTATTTTGTATCAGGCGCGTGTTCAGCAAGCGGCCATTAAGCAATTGAGTAAAAATGGCATAGCGCTTTCTCGTAGTGAAGCGTACGCGGTGCAAGAGGCCGGAATAACCATGCGAGTAAAAGATAACGAGCGCCTGGTTGGGCTTAAGATGGGCCTAACGTCTGAAGGTAAGCGTAAGCAGATGAATTTAGATTCGCCACTCTATGGTGAACTGACAGATAAAATGCAAATTGATAATAATTCAAATTTAGATATTTCAAAATTAATTCACCCAAAGATTGAGCCCGAAATTGCATTTCTAATTTCTAAACCACTAGCGGGAAATGTTACCCAGCAGCAAGTGCTTGAGGCGTGCAGTGGTGTTTCGGCCTGCATGGAGATTTTAGATTCTAGGTACGAACAGTTTAAATATTTTTCAATGGAGGATGTCATCGCTGACAATTCTTCGTCATCGCACTTTGTGGCCGGACCGTGGATCAGCGATTTTAAGCATATCGATCTAAAGAATTTAAATATGAAAATGGCGATTGACGGCCAAATTGTGCAAAAAGGTCAGTCCAGCGAAATCTCGGGCGACCCGGTTAATTCCGTGATTGAGCTTTGCCGTTTGCTAGCCGAACGGGGTCGTATCTTAGAGGCCGGCATGATCGTATTAGCTGGAGCTGCCACCGCCGCGGTTGAACTGAAGTCGAAACAAAAAATTACGTTGCAAGTTGATTCGTTACCGATCGTTCAAATATCAATTTTATAAAAGGATTCTTTCAACATGTTTCAATCTGAAGACAATTCAAAACTGGCCGCAAAAAATTTTGATTCCCAAGACCAGCTGAAAAATTTTCGCGAGCGTTTTCATTTTCCGGTGCATAACGGGCAGCCGCAACTTTATTTTGCGGGGCATTCATTAGGACTAATGCCCAAAAAAGCTAGTGAGTACGTTAATATCGAATTGCAGTCGTGGGCGCAGTACGGCGTCGAAGGGCATTTTAAGGGTCAAAACCCTTGGCTACCGTACCACGAAAATATCACGGCAAGCTTTGCTAAACTCGTTGGAGCAAAAGATTCTGAAGTGGTTGCCATGAATACGCTGACGGTTAACTTACATTTAATGATGGTTAGCTTTTACAAGCCGAAAGGTGAAAGAAATAAAATCTTAATCGAGAATAATACTTTTCCATCTGACAAATACGCGGTTGATTCACAGGCACGTTTTCACGGCCTGGATCCTCAAGCCGTTATCGTCGAGTTAAAATCAGATGAAGATAATGGCTTAAGCGTCAGCGAGCAATCCATCATTGAGACGATCAAAAAACTGGGTTCATCGTTAAGCTTAGTGATGCTAGGAAATTGCAATTATTTATCAGGGCAAAAATTTAATTTTCAAAAAATTGTTGAAGCCGCGCGAGCGGTGGGTGCCAAGGTTGGATTTAATTTAGCGCACGGGGCGGGTAATTTACAAATGCAACTTCACGATTGGGACGTCGATTTTTCGGTGTGGTGTTCGTATAAGTATCTTAACTCGGGTCCTGGTGGCTTAGCGGGCGCCTTCGTTCATGAAAAACATCATCTTAGTAAAACGCTTTCACGGTTTGAAGGTTGGTGGGGCCATAGTAAAGATTCACGCTTTCAGATGGGCCCGCAGTTTGAAGCCATTCCTACGATTGAAGCGTGGCAGTTAAGTAATCCACCTATTCTTCAGCTGGCGTCTCTGCGCGCGTCCATGGAAATATTTGACGAGGCGCAAATTTCACGCCTTAGAAAAAAAGGTGATCACTTAACTTCGTATTTTCAGTGGTTGATTGAACAAAACTTAAAAGGCGTCGCCGAAGTCATCACGCCGACGTCACGGGGTTCAATGCTTTGCTTGAAGTTAACCAAAAATCCTAAACTATTCATGGATCAACTAATTGCTAATGGCGCGATCGTTGATTTTCGCGAACCGAATATTATTCGCGCTACGCCGGCGCCCCTTTACAACTCGTACGAAGATGTTTTTAACTTAGTACAATTGATGAAAGAAATTTCAAATGGCCAGTAAAGTTGTGGTGGTTGGCAGCGGCCTGGTCGGGTCGCTTTGGGCCTACATGCTTAAGCAGCGTGGCTACGACGTTGAAGTTTATGAAAAGCGGCCTGATCCAAAAGATTTAAAAGTGCCAGCCGGTCGCAGTATTAATTTAGTTATTACGTCGCGCGGCCTGCGCGGGTTAGAAGTAGCCGGATTATTAAACCAAATATTACCGATTACCGTTCCTGTTTATGGCCGATGTATTCATCCGAAGTCGGGTGAAACACTTTTTCAACCTTACGGTCGCGATCAATCAGAATGCAATTATTCAATTTCTCGTTGGGAGTTAAATAAGGCGCTGATCGCGGCCTGCCTTCAAGCGGGCGTTAAAATGTTCTTCGAACATGATTTAGAATCGATTGAAGTTGATCAGAAGCAGCTTGATTTTAAAACTGCCAGGGGACCGCTGCAAATCAATTACGCGCACTTATTTGCAACGGACGGGGCCGGGTCGATTATTCGTAAAAAACTGGCCGAACAACATTCGGGTGAGTATAACGCAGTCATCGATTGGCTTGATTCAGATTATAAAGAATTACAATTGGCGGCGAACCCCGACGGCAGTCCGGCTTTAGAAAAAAACGCGCTTCACATTTGGCCCCGCGGAACACACATGATGATGGCGCTGGCGAATAATGATAACAGCTTTACGATGACGGCTTACTTGCCAAAAATTAATCCGCCGTGGAACTTTTCTCAAATTAAATCCGAAGACGACGTCGAAAAATTATTTCAATCAGAATTCGCCGACGCAATTTCACTTATGCCAAACTACAAAAAAGAATTTATTGCGCATCCGCAAGGAAAATTAGCCACAGTTAGGTTGAGCAAATGGGTCTATCAAGATTCTATTGCTTTTTTAGGTGATGCCGCCCACGCGATTGTGCCTTTTTTTGGACAGGGCACTAATTTGGGTTTTGAAGATTGTACCACTTTATTAAAATTATTAGATGATGCGAATCAAGATTTTAAATTCGCATTCGAGCAATACAATATTATTCAACGTCCGAACGCTAATGCCATTGCGGATATGGCATTAGAAAACTTTGTCGAAATGCGCGATAAGGTTGGCGACGCCCAATTTCAATTTAAAAAGAAACTAGAAAGTGTGATTGAAAAAGAATTTCCACAGTATTACCGGTCTCGTTATGGATTAATAACCTACACGCTTGTTCCGTATCACGTGGCACAAGCTGTTGGAGTAAAACAATCTCAGCTACTTGAGCGTTTGGCTAAAAATTTAAAAAGTCCCGAAGATTTAGATTTAATATTGACTAAGGAAATTTTAGAAAAAGAGTTTTATCCTTGGGCCGAATCCTTGGGAGTTCAAACTCAAAGTTACCAGCCGAAAACAAATTAAAAAGGCGTCATTGAAATCAACAACGCCTTTTAAAAAAATAACTTCGACTTAAATTAGTCAAATTACGATTAGGAAGGGTTTGCTTGCGAAGCTTTGCGATCGGCGGTATCAACCGGCGGACGCAAGTTTAGCTGCGCTCCGAATGCGCCACCCAGCATTGCAGAAATTGTTCCTAATGCTAGTAAAGCAAACGTGATCCAACCAGCAGTTTGCGCGGCCAAATAATTTGCGGCCGCTTCATCGTTACCGCGAGCCAGTCGCGATAAAAATCCGGTTGCTACGGTTTCTGGATATGATTTCAAATTTAAGTCACCGAGGGCATCTTCAACGACGCCTGCAATTTGCGGATTATTTGCAGCGGATTGAGCGGCATTTAAAGCGCCACCACCAACGGTCGATGCTAAAGAACTTACGCCACCACCAACGGCTCCTAACGCTCCGGCCGAATCTTCGCCACGTAACACGTCGATTGCTTGGCCGGCACCAATACCAACGCCCATTGAAATAAGAGTGAAAAAAACTAACATGGCAATGAATAGCCCAGCAAATATAGCGCGCCAGTGAACTGAAAATGCATTGTGAGCTGCTTCTTCGACATTCATGTAATTAATTGCCTGACCTGTTGTTGTGTTATTCGTTGCCATGAAAACTCCTTTGTTATTTGTCATTAATCTGAACTTTATGGGCTCACAACCTTTGCTAAGCAAAGCACGTACCGTTTCCATCATTGCTATCGACATTTTTATTTTGCTTTTTATTATTGCAACAAATGTTGCCGTCAAAATTAGAATAAAAAATATCAAGCGCTCTAATCTTTCAAGTTAGAAGCTCTAATCTAGGTTTCGCAACATTAAGGGAGTAAGTATTAATCAATGATTCGAATGAACGAATCATAATTTTCAAGGAGGTTTTATGAAGTTCGCAATACTAATTCCAGCAATCATAGGTTTAATGGCATCTTCGGCTTTGGCCAAAGTTGATGCCACGAATACGGAGATGGCCCATTATAAAGTGACCATTACCAATTTAACGATGAATCAAGGTCTTTCTCCGGCAGTGCTTGCTACCCACAGCCCAGCGTACACAATGTTTAAAATGGGCGAACCTGCTTCACCGGGCGTAGCACTTATTGCCGAAGACGGCATGACAAGTAAATTAGCCGAAGAAATAAAAAATTCAAACGCGGCTGATAGTTTATTTGTAGGTATGAAACCAATCAAGCCGGGTGTATCAATGGTTTATCATATTAAAGCAAACCCACATTCACTTTTTTCAGCCGTGACCATGTTAGCAACAACGAACGATGGATTTACCGGAGTTAACTCTTTACCTTTACCAGCTTATGCAACCCGAATATATGTAGGCGCTTACGATGCCGGTACCGAAGCCAACACTGAAAATTGCCAGCATATTCCGGGAGCGCCTTGTTCCGCTCACAACGTCCGCGTGCGCGCTGGGGCTGAAGGAACAATCCAACATCATCCGGGTATTTTAGGAGTTGCGGATTTATCAAAAAAAATGTTTAACTGGGAAAATCCGGTCGCAATGATTTTAATTCAAAGATATAATTAAAATGCCCCATGCATTCTTTTAAAAATTTAAAAATAAAAAAAAGCCTAGAGAAACCAATCTAGGCTTTTTTTTAATTCTTTTTTTAGTAATGCAGCAGTCGGGATGTTTCTTCGGCTAAGAAATCAATTTCATCGCGGTCGCAGTTAGATTGACTGATTAAAAATAAACTATGGCGGCCCGTGTGCTTAAATGATTTTGGCGGAATAAGTTCCACTAAATCATCCGTGCGCATGGCAACCCGGTGCGGAAGCACAGCCACCATCGTACCGGCCACCGCGGCACTGCGCAGACATTCAAAACTTTCGCACAGTAAAAACGGCTTAACCGGCTCAAGCTGCTTTAAATATTTCGTAAAGTATCGTGGCATACCCTCTTTACTTGGCGCCAGCGAACCTAAGCCACAACGGGAAAGCGCATCCCAACCATGCTGAGCAATCGGGTGATGAGGTGAAACGTATAACCCCAGACGATCCACAAAAACTTCTTTAATAAAAAATCTTTCTAAATTATCAACTTCGGCAATCAAGGCCGAACACAATTCACCTTTGCGAACCATTGTTAAAAGTTGCGACGTGCGCGCCGTGCGCAACCCTAAACGTGCGTTCGGTAGTTTCAATCGAACTGAATTAATCAAGCCGGGTAAAATATCGATAGCAATACTTTCGTACGTTCCAAAATTAAGCCAAGAAATTTTTGGCACCGGTTGATGATTCAAATCGCGTAGCCGGTCAAAGGCTTCAAAGGCCGGGCGCACCACATTCAATATTGTCTGCGCTTCCGCCGTGGGCCGAACTGATCCCCGATCACGTATCAGCAGCGGATGCCCCACGGCTTCTTCAAGGGCCGTTAAAGTTTGTGAAATGGCACTGGGTGAAACTTTCGCCTGCAGCGCTGCTTTTTTTAGACTACCAGTTTGAATGATTAAATTTAATATCCAAAGTTTTTTGATTTGATCAACATTAAGGTCTCGTGACATCGATCAAGCCTGGCACAGCTTGACCAAATATTAAAGTAAGAAAAGTTGTTTTTAGTTTTTCCAGATAAAATCTGCGGCACCTGAACTGTAAAAAGAACAGAAAAGGCCTCAACGCGGATATAAAATATCACCCTGCATAACGAAAATGCGCTCCGTCTCAATTTCTAACCGTCAATTCGGCTACCGCAATGTTGCCAAGGTCTTAGTCGGAACGAAATTAGCATCTTTATCAATAGAGGAGCATCGTATGAAAATGAGACTATTTATTTCGGTATTATTGCTTTCGGTTTTCTTGTTTGTATCAATTGTGGCCAAGGCCCAAAGGGCTACGCAAATGAAAGGTCCACTTAACTTCGGCTTGACGGCTGATCGGCTTGAATCCGACGCACGGGGTATCGTATTAGCTAAAAAAAATAATATTCTACAAGGCAAGCAATTTACTTTCACCGATGCCAGTCAAGTGATTGCGGGCGATCAGGCAAAAGGACGATGCGAAGCCTTTTTAGAAGAAAAAAAGAAATATTATTTTACGTCTCTTTACGGTCACGTATTTTTGCCGGATTCTTTACCAATGATAAAATTTGGTCAACAGTACTACTATAGCGATGACCACGGCTTCGGTGCTAAAGCAAAAGTGCAAGATGCTCGAGAAGTTTCAAAAGGGAAAGACATCACTTGGTACGTCAAAGGCTGCTCGTTACCAACCTGTGTTCCCATTGCAATCGCTAATTCAAAAATTAATTCTAAGAAAAAATCCGGAGCAAAAGATAGCCCCCAGCCCGAATACTACACCTTTAATGCGTGTGAATCACAATTGGTTTTAGAACACAAAATTGGTGAAAAGAAAATAGTCGAATTGGGCACCAGTTGCCGTTTAATTGTTAATAATGAGATCGTTCTAAAAGAGGCTTGCTCGACCGAGGGCTTCGTTCCGGTCTGGGGATTTCGCAGTCAAAATAAATAATGACATTATGATAAGAAATCGGAAGCACACGTGAAAAGTTTTACATAAAAATTACTGACATTATCTGCATTAGCGATCGCAAGTCCTTCAGTTCACGCCGCCGCTAGGGTCGGTCGCTTGGCGTGGACCAGAATTTATTTAAATAATTCCCTTACTTGCATTTACACATTTGGGGATGGGCTTAGGTATCCGTAAAGCACTTGCAAGTTAGACGATGAAACAGATTGGCCATTCTGCCAAACGAATTTAAAAAGATTTGTATTCAGTTTCTGTAACTAAAAGTGAAATGAGTTTATTTAAAAAAGAAATTTTATTATTGAACGAAGCGCTGGTGTCTTTAAATGATCCGGCCACGGTGCTGCCTAAAGCCGACTCGCAAGATGGCGGCAGAACCGAATATCAAAACATCTCAGGTACTGCTAACTTGATTGAAAACTACAATCAGGTTCAAGTTCAAGGCCTGACGCTTTCACAAATTCTCACTTATCTTCTGCTTAAAGTGCAGCAACAGGGTCTTCGCGAATGGATATCAAGAATTTCACGGCTAAGGCATTTTTTTATTAAGATGCGCAATTTGTATTAGAGCGCATCTTTTTAGATCGA
The DNA here is from genome assembly GCA_014378765.1 of Bdellovibrio sp. Taxonomy (GTDB): domain Bacteria; phylum Bdellovibrionota; class Bdellovibrionia; order Bdellovibrionales; family Bdellovibrionaceae; genus Pseudobdellovibrio. The sequence continues at coordinate 16,784 of JACMNA010000002.1, forward strand.
AAGCAAAATACTAAATCATTAGGTAATAAGTGAATATCTAACTAACCACCGTATCGTTAGGATCAAAATCATTTGTGGATAATAAATCAATGACAGGCTTTTGGTGTCGGTGTGACCGGGCTTCACCAATCTTATGATCAAGTAGGTGCTTTAATTTTTCAGCTGCGCCTTCGAAGGCTTGCGACACGGTTTCATCGTCGCTATGTACACTAACGGCGCCCATGCGAGCCACGTGGGCTTCAATCTGGCAACGCTTTTCAATCCCGCCACGTTTAGAGCTATTTAAATCGTGAAGATGAATATCTACGCGCGTAAGATGCTCAGCGAAATGACCAAGGTCTGCTTCAAGCATTCCGATTAAGCGATCGTGCAAATCTTGCGTTCCGTTTATTCCCTGGCCGGTGTGAACTTGAATCATCATAACTGCTCCCTTTTGTTCGAATTTGATCCCGATGGGGAATTTAGACTCAACCCAATGCGTGAAGACCTCCCTATTTGATTTTCACGCGACAATTATATTAAAAGCAATTTGTTCGCCACAATGTAATTTGAAATTCTAGGCAGCGTAGGAATTCTAAAATTGAGGCAAAAACGAAAGAATATTTTATTGCATCAAAATAGAAAGAGGTAATCATGAACAATGGTCGGCTTTTTATTCGTTTCTAGTTGTATTCTTTTGACGGCAGCGTCGCCTCTTTCGGCCCAAACTCAAACCAGGGCTTACGCCGTGCAAACGGAACGCTTGCGCGAACAAGAAACTTCTGGCCTGTATGATTTACTTTCGGAAATTGATAAATTAATTGAGGTGGGTCAAATTAAAAAACATCACAAACCTATCTTCAAATTTGGTAGCTCAATACGTAAGTGCAAATTCTAGAGACAGCCAGGTACAAGATTTTACTGTCTTTTCGATTGCGGACGATATGAAAACAGAAATTCTACGAGCCGTCGTAAAAGACCTATTGCGAACTAATGCAATTCAACTGTCCGTCGGCGCAATTGACGGGACCTAACAAGTATTTTTAACAGTGTAGTTGATTAAATCTGTCTTGAAACTTTGATTTATCACCAAAGCGTGATAGTGGTTACCCTTCAAACAAATCGGGGGGTTTATGGTTCGAATTCTTGTGGTGCTACTAGCGGTTGCAACTTTAACTTTGTTAGCCGGCTGTAGTGAAAATAAAAACACCGCAACCATCTCTGATAAATCTGCGAATGCCGTACGAGTATTAACTAAAGAAGAGCGATCGGACGATTTTGATCAACTGCTAAAAATATTTAAGAATTTTTACGGTCCTTACCAACTTAAAGAGAAAAATCTAAAAATATCGATCGAAAAGTTAGTCCAAGAGTTCAAAGAAAAATCATTAGTTGCGCAAACGGACGAAGAATTTATGAGTTACGTCATGCAATTTGGTGCCACTTTACACGATGGCCATGTGCAATTTGTGATCGAACATTCAGCTTCAAATATACTTCGATACCGAATTCCTATTTTACTAACTCCTATTGAAGGTAAAGCGATTGTCGGTGATGTTGATAAAGAACTTTCCTCTGTATACAAAATCGCGGTCGGCGATGAGGTCATTGCAATTGATGGCAAAACCCCCAGCGAGATTATGGCCATCGGGGCTAAGTATCGACACGCGGGGCGTGACTTAACCGATACTCACTTCCACATGGCTATGGGTACCAGTCGGCTTTCTTACATGACAGATTTAATTCCAAAGTCGCCATTGGCGGCGATTAAATTTAAAACTGCTTCTAGCGAGCAAACCGTTACCGTCGAAATACCTTGGCAGACCGAAAAATACGTTTCTAACTTAGATAATTTAGTCAAACAGGCTTCACCTTTTAATTTAGCGCTTGATTTATCAGTACCCTACGTTGACGATTTTAACTCGCAAGTGAATGGCCACCGCGGTCAAATGGGGCAGGTGAATCCAGTTTTTCTTACGCCCGAAGTATTGAAAAAATATAATTTTATAAAGGTGTATCCATCAGACGCCGCTCGTTTAAAATTTGGTTTAGCCGAAAAAGAGACGCCGCCAATCTACGCGGCCCTTTATAAATTTTCTGGCAAAACTATTTTATTAGTGAGGCAGGCAACGTACCATCCTGAAGACTTCAAACCGGCCCTGTACATGAAAGCATACATGGCTTTAATAAGTGAATACCAAGATCTGGCCGACGTTTTAGTATTAGATCAGACACATAATCCGGGTGGATCGTACTGCGCCGAATTTTATAATCTTTTTGCTAATGAAGGTGACGTGCAAAGCGTTGAAGACGTACGCGCTGATCGTAAATGGATTAATGACCTGTACGTCAACTGGCCCGCTGAAGAGGGGCCAACGGGAAATCCGTGGGAGTTAAAGCTTATTCAAAGCTGGGGTCGCATTGTTGAAAAAGCGTATGATGAAGGTCGATTTTTATCAGAACCTTTTCCATTATTTGTTGGAACCAATTACGCGACTCGCAAAGAAGCAAACTGGAAAAAACCAATGTTAGTACTGATTGATGAATTGGCGGGAAGCTGCGGCGATATGTTTCCGATGTTGGTTAAAGCCAACAAGCGCGCGCAATTATTTGGACAAAACACGATGGGTTTAGGTGGTAATGTCGAGCAAGTAGGTCAGTTAAATAATTCACGCATTCAGGTTAAATTAACTCGTGGTTTATTTCATCCTTACCGCGCGGATGGCGCTTACGTTCCGTCAGATTTAATTGAAAATAATGGCGTGGCGCCCGATATCGAGTACGCCCATACGGTTAAAGATTTCCGTGCGGGTTACGTTGATTACGTGAAAGCCTTCTCTGAAAAGGCCGTTGAACAAATCAAATAATTTGACTTGTTCAAACAAGGCCAAGTGGTGTCAAACTTTAGAAGCTCAGTTTAAGACGGTAGTCGAAAGCATGAGCCTTACGCCCCAGAAAAAAATGAGGGGTGCATTGAAGTGCGAATCACTTTTTTCTAATGGTGGTTCTTCGTTAATAAAAAATATGATATTTAAATGGGGCGATCATAATCTCTAATTAATTTTTTCACGTATAAATTTAATTCCCGCATCAACCCAAGCACGGTTGAATAAATAGACTCCGAAATGTTCCATTCGAGGGATGCGCAAGGTTTCAACGGGGCGGTTTTTGCTTTCTAAAGCTTGTGCCATCTTTTGCATTTGTGCAATTTCAACGATAAAATCCCATTCGCCGTGATACATGAAAACCGGTGGTGAGGCCGCTTGCACTTGATTTACGGGTGAAGCTTCATTCCACAGCGCCGCATTTTCTTCGTACGTGCACCCCATAAAACCTTTTACCAGGGGAGAACTTTTCCAGACACTAAAATCAGCCGGCGTTCCTCCGCAAACCAAGGCTTTTAAATTGGCTTCGGGGTTAAGACCTACAAGTAAAAGTAAATGGGCCCCCGCTGAATAACCCCAGCCCGATATTTTATTAATATCAATTTCATATTTATTAGCACTCACTTTCAGCCAAGCCAATGCGTCGCGAAGATCATCAACCGCACTTGGGTAAGTATGCTTTGGAGCTAAACGATAGGTCGCATTGAAAACCACAAAACCATCGCG
>JACMNA010000046.1 GCA_014378765.1 Bdellovibrio sp.
AAATCCGTTGGCGGTGAAACCGTGCGCATCGGCAGCGGGGCCGGCACCGCTTCAGATGCGGTCATGGCCAACCCTCGATCAGGCGATAATGGTAAAGCATTCGTGCGGACGGCCTCAAAACGTTTTAGCGGCGTAGTGAATTTAATGAATAATACCATGGCCGTATTAGTTAACGACGGATCGTCGCAATCAATCGAAGAAACAGTTAAAATGACCGGAATGACTTTTGGTTTAACTGGTATTGTTGATTGGCCCATTTATAAGAAATTAAGTTTTCGGGGAACTCTAGGTTATGAACCCTTCAAAGTTTCAGGTACCGCATTACGACGTTCGTGCGCCGCGATTAGTTCAACCGAATGTACAGCAGATATCACTTATTTATCGGGCGGCGGTTACGCGCGCTTAGACTTCTACCAAGGTCAACTTTTAGCGTGGGGTGCATTAGGAGCCAATATAAAGTTTCCACTAAGTAAATCAACAACCGCCCTGTCGACCAGTGATATTCAGATGACTTCGACTTACGCCCTTGCCGGCGGCATAGATTATTTTATCGATCATAAACTTTTTATACCGGCTTCGCTTGAATACCAGATGTTTTTGAAGTCCCCCACCGTCGATGCAAACATCATGATGGTGCGAGTTGGTTTCGGAATGGCACTGTAAAGTGAGTGCCAAGCACCCGTAAAGTCAGTGCGAAGCACTATTCTTCGTTAAGATGAAGTTAACCTTATATTAAGTTGATTGCTAAATTAGTTTCATTTTTTTCGAATCGAAATCTTTACAATGTCCCTTTCAAATTAGGTTTAGCGCGAGCATACTCCCAAACTGTATTGGTAACGTTTATTAACAAAAAAAATCGGGAGATTTTATGAAAGCATTTATTCTATTAGCAACTTTATTGTCGGCTACTTTCACTCATGCGGCCCTACCACCAGCTTACGACAATCTCGTAAAAATCGAAGCAGTTGTCGCAACGATGCTACGAACTTCAAATGGTTCTTCGTCTGATGAAGACCTAGGTAAAGTAGTACTTCACAGTATAAAAATGGTGAATCAAAGTACGGGAGTTTGGGCAGAGATTGATTTAGGTAATAACGTTTGCCAAGTTTTTTTAACTCCCAATCCTACTCCTCCACAACCAGGATGGGCTGGTCCAACAAGTTACACGGGTCAAATTCAAGGACAGTGTAAGCATTATGAATCTTTTGCGAAGGTAGCAACTTTGCCGTACAGCTTAATTAGAAAATCATTAAAGATTGAAGCGAGAAAAGGCGTAATCGTAAAAGCATTTCGCGTAATGGAATCTGCTAAAAACGGTCTTTACGTTCAAGTGGTTCAGACTCTAGATTAATTAATTGATTAGCCCATGACTCGTTGAACATCGATAATGCCCTTAATTTTTTGCAGGGCCAATATTGCTGACGATAATTGGGCTACGTCTTTCACCGAAATTTCAAACTGACAAATAGCTTTTTTATCGCGCGTCGTTCTGATTTGCGCCGATTCAATATTAATTCCCTGTACCGCAAATGATTCTGACATTAATTTTAATAAACCCGGCACGTCTTGGCCTACGACTTCTAACTTCACTTGGCGTTCTTGTCCGATGCTGGCGGTTTTTGAAGTCCACGCTACATCGACTCTACGCATTTGATCGTTTTCAAATACACGCTGGCAATCGGAGCGATGAATGATGATGCCCTTTCCGCGACTGATGAAGCCCGTAATAGGATCCCCCGGAATGGGGCTGCAGCACTTCGCAAAGTGCACGAGAACGTCATCCATACCGTCAACACTGACTAGCGAATTTGTTTTTCGTAGCTTGGCTTTCGCTGATTTAATGACTTTTTCCATGAAGGTTGAAGTCTCGGTCTTTTCGGCTTCTTTTTGTAAGGCGTCGGGGTGTAAATTATGAATAAGATGTTTAGCTTCAAATTTTCCGTAACCCACGCGGGCATAAAGTTCGTCGACGTCGCCGATTCCACTTTCTGACATATATTTATCAAATTCAGGGCCCTTCAAATATTTTGCCGCAGCCATTCCGAATTTACGAAATTCTTTTTCAACAATTTCTTTACCCATGGCGATCGAGTTACGACGTTGTTCTTCTTTTACGAACTGGCGAATTTTTGATTTAGCTTTATTAGTAACAACAAACTTAAGCCAGTCTTTCGATGGCGTTTGCGTTTTCGAAGTCATGATTTCAACGCGGTCGCCGTTGAGTAACTTATGTTTTAGCGGCACCATTTTGCCGTTCACGCGCGCGCCGGTGCACATGTTGCCTAGGTTTGTATGAATCATAAACGCAAGGTCAACTGGCGTTGAAGCGTCGGGTAATTCAACGACATCACCCTTCGGCGTAAAAACGTAAATATCATTTTCAACTAGGCCCGTTTTAACTTTATCTAAAAATTCGTCGGCCGCCGCCCCCTGCTGATTCAGCGATACGAGTTCACGCATCCAATTGGTATGAGTTAAGTCGTCGAATTTAAGTTTGCCTCGCTCTTTGTAATTCCAGTGCGCGGCGATACCTTTTTCGGCGATTAAGTGCATTTCTTCGGTGCGAATTTGTATTTCGATACGATCGCCGCCCGGGCCAATGACGGTCGTATGTAACGAGCGGTAGTTATTTGATTTTGGCATTGCGATAAAATCTTTAAAGCGCCCCGGAATAGGTTTCCAGATCGAGTGAATATAACCAAGCATTTCATAGCATTCCGTCAGTGTGCCTACAATAATTCGAAACGCTAAGACATCGTAAATCTGATCGTACGATAAATTTCGGGAAGTCATTTTTCGATAGATCGACCAAAGATGCTTGGAACGTCCATAAATTTTAAAACCCTTAATATTCGTTTTTAAAATTAGATCACTTACACTTTTACGAACTTCATCGATATATTTTTGTGTTTCTGATTCATTCTTTTTAATAATTTGAATAAGTTCGTAGTATTTATCGGGTCGTGAATACCGAAACGCTAAATCTTCAAGCTCAACTTTTAAAGAGCTAATACCAATTCGACCCGCCAGGGCGCAGTAAATTTCTAAAGTCTCTTCCGCGATGCGCACTTGTTTTTCGTAGGGCATGTGATTCAACGTGCGCATGTTATGTAATCTGTCCGCAAGCTTTACCAGAACAACGCGCACGTCTTTTCCCATGGCGATGATCATCTTACGAATATTTTCACCCTGTTTTTCAAAACTATTTCTAAAATTCATCTGGCCAATTTTTGTAACGCCATCAACCAGCGTTGCGACCGTTTCGCCAAATTCTCGTTTCACGTCATCAAGTGTGGCGGGCGTATCTTCAACCGTGTCGTGCAGTAAACCCGTGACGATCGTATCGATATCTAATCGCAGATCGGCTAAAATTCCGGCGACGTTGAGCGGATGAGAAATATACGGTTCACCGGATCTGCGCATTTGACCCTCGTGATGTTTTTCAGAAAATTGATACGCGCGTTGAACAATATCAATGGGTGCATTGGGGTGATAGGCGCGAATTTTTTCACATAACTCTTCGAAGGTCTTAATGGGGGTCTGAGGTAGGCGGTCGTCTAAAGAGATCTCAAGCATAATTCATTTTATAATAAAAAAACCCGCTATTTAAGCGGGTTTTTCATTTAGCTAATAATTTACTGAATTTTGCGACCTTAGACTACTACCCGGTTGGTCATAATCTTATTTGTTAAGATCTTCTAACATGTCTTTCATGGCCGTTTGTGGATCAATCTTTGATTCGAAACCTACGTTACCGATCGCCACTTCACGTAACGAGTTCACGATGTACTTGTTATTTTTTGTAGCTACAGTGCAATCGCTACCTTTTAAAAGCTGTTTAGCGCGCTTAGCGACTAATAAAACCAGGGCAAAACGATTAGGAACTTTATCCATGCAATCTTCAACTGTTACACGAGCCACTGAAAACCTCACAATGTGAAAAGAAAGTCATTTTTGCTAGAACGTAAGTCTAACCTTTTGTGATCCAATTCTCAACTATATTCTTAAATTCGTCGTAGGAACGATTGAAGTCGTCATTGACTATACGAATGTCAAATTCTGAGGCTTTGGCCATCTCTTTTTCGGCATTGGCCATTCGAACATCTAAATCCGGTGGAGGCGAACCGTCGCGCTTGATAACGCGGCGCTTAAGCTCTTCAATCGAGGGCGGCAAGATAAAAACGGTTTTTGCATCGGGAAATTTTCTTTTAAATGTAACGACCCCTTGAATATCGATGTCCATGATAACAACTTTTTCACGGGCCCAAGCCATTTGAATTTGCTCCATCGAAGTGCCGTAAAGATTGGTATGAACGTTTGCCCACTCGACAAAGAAATCTTCTTTAATTTTTTTTTCGAATTCTTCGCGTGAGATAAAAAAGTAGGGTTTTCCCTGACTTTCGTGGTGCCGCATAGTGCGCGTGGTATAGGTAATGATATCGTGAAAACGAGAATCGTCGCCCGCTAATTTTTCTACAAAACTACTTTTTCCGGCCCCGCTGGGGGCCGCGACGATAACCATGCGTGTCTTCATTCGATGTTTTGAACCTGCTCCCGCACTCGCTCAATTAAAGTTTTGGCTTCGACCACCGCTTCGGTAATTCCGGCCACCTGACTTTTTGAACCAATGGTATTTACTTCGCGCAGTAATTCCTGCGTGTAGAAATCTAACTTTTTACCTTCAACGACAGATAGTTCTACCAATTTATCAAAGTTTTTCAAATGCTCAGTGAGCCGTGTCAGTTCCTCGTTAATGTCCGCTTTTTCAAGCTGAATCACAATCTCTTGCGAAATACGTTGAGGGTCCATGGCGTGCCCCGCCACTTCTTTAGGAAGCCGTGATTTTACCTTTGATTCAAAACGCTCTAATAAAATCTTATTAGCCTCTTCGCGCAGCTTCGAAACTTTTTGAATATGTCGCTGCAAGTCCTTTAAATTCTTCTGTAAATCCTTCTTTAGAGCCTGGCCTTCACGCATGCGTTCGCTATCAAATTTTTTCAAAGCCGCATCGAAAGTTTTTTTAAGCAAAGTAATTTCGTTCGCGTGAATAGCCTCGGCTTCTTCGAATTGAACGACTTCCGGCTGTTTGCTGATTTGATCTAACCGAATGGTATCTTTAATCTTTAAGTCGGTTGAAAGTTTTTTGAAGGCTTTCATGTATTCTTGCGCCAGTTTCGTATTGATCACGATGTGACCGGGTACGGCCGTAGCTTTTAGTTTTCTAGAAATATAAATATCGATCGTTCCCCGTAGGGCCGTGCCACTTAGCTTTTTTTTCAATTCACTTTCAAAGGCGAAATAAATGCGCGGCAAATGAAATCGGGTTTCTAAAAAGCGACCGTTGACGGCCCGTAGACTGACTTCGATTGTTAGTTCATTACTCTGCGATCTAAAAACGCCAAAACCAGTCATGCTTTTCATTTATTTATTATCACGTACGCGGGCTAGCAGGGTCAATCCCGCATCAAGAAAGAGTTAAGATTTTGCTTTAATGTCCCGAGAGTATCGGGGCTGTGGTCTGACCAAAGTATGGCATCGTCACGCCTAAACCAAGTCTTCTGTTTTTTGATGAGCTTCATCGTGCTTTGTTCGATCGCAAGCCTCAGCCATTCTTGGCTGTGGGCCTGTTTTAAAAACTCGACGGTTTCTTTGTAACCTACGCTTGCTAGTGGGGCCCATGATTCGTATCCGTTTCTAAGTGCAACTTCGGTTTCTTCAATAATGCCTCCGCTGACTATTTTTTTCGTACGTGCCACGACCCGCCTAGCAAAGATCTCTTTTTCGAAATTAAAACCTACTTTAATGTAAGGAATTTTTAGCGCATTTTTATTTTCAATTTGGTCGGCCTTCATTTGTGAAGGAATTTTTTTGGTATGTCGTAAAATTTCAATGGCGCGCACTAACCTAAAATGATCATTGTTATGAATTTTACTTTGTGGATCTTTTAATTTCAATTCGGCAAATAATTTTTCTGAACCGCCTTCGGCTAGTTCGTTTTCGATGGCTTCGCGGTGAATTTCTGCGATGGGTTCAACGTCGAACATTCCTTTTTCGAGCGCTTGTATATAAAAACCGGTGCCGCCCACAACGTAAAGCGGAAATTCAATATCGGTTTTTAATAAATTATAAAAATCCGTTAAATACCGGCCCGCCGTCATTTCTTGCGGGGCCTTAACGTAAGAGTATAAATAATGTTTGGCTTGAAATTTTTCTTCATCCGTGGGCGCAGCCGAGCCGATCAGTAAACCTTGATAAAACTGCACGCTATCGATATTAACGATTGAGCCGCCCGTGCGCTTAACTTGTTCTAACGCCCAGGCGCTTTTACCACTGGCCGTGGGGCCCACCACGAAAATTATTTTTTGCTTAGTTAATGCGACCAAAAAGTTTTTCCAATTCGTTAAAAGACTTCTCGACTGAAACCGGGCGTCCGTGCGGGCAAAAGCTTGAAAGTGAGTATTGATCCATCGACACCAATAACTCGTGCATTTCTTCGCGACTGAGGCTTTGCCCGGCCCGCACCACCGAATGGCAGGCCATAGTAGCGAATAAGTCAGAAATTTTCTTCTCGATCGCAAAGCTTCCACCGTTAATTAACAAATCTTGCGCCATCTTATCAAAAACGGCTGGAAGGCTACCGTCTTTGATTAAATGGGGCGCGGCTTTTACTCCTAAAACTTGCGGACCCAGTTGTTCGATTTCAAAGCCTAATGATTCAATATCGGCCTTCGCCGCTAATAAAACTTCAACTTTATCTTCCGATAAATCAATCGCCAGTGGAAATAAATAATCTTGAATTTCAAATTTTTTATTCTTCCAAGATTCCATTAATTTTTCATAAACCACCCGCTCGTGCGCCGCGTGTTGGTCGACAAAAACTAGGCGATCTTCTTTCTGGCAAACGATGTAAGTTAAGTTGGCTTGCCCGATAATTTGCAATTGGCTCCAATAAGATTTTTGCGGAGTGCCTTGGTCAGACTTTTGATCTGCCGCGTTCGATAAAAAATTATTATGTTCCACTTTTAAAAATGTCAGGTCGTTCAAGTTAAAACTTTTATTTTTAAAGTGAGTTTGCTCGAACCGGTGATCGTTCAGCTTCAAATTTTCTTGTACAACTTCTGGTGCCCGTTGAGTAGCCGGTTGGTAAGAAGAAATCCACGGCGCGCGCTCTAAAGCATCTCGCAAAGTATGGTGCACGATGCGAAAGGCCGCCGAGGGGTCTTGAAACTTGATCTGACTTTTCGTTGGGTGGATATTAACGTCAATTTCAGCCGGATCACACTCTAGCCAAACCACGGCATGCGGGTACTCTCCGTGCATCAGTAAACTACGGTAAGCGTCCATCACCGCCGCCTGAATGGCGCGGTCTTGAATCCAGCGGTTTTGTGCGAAGATCCAAATTTGCTTCGACGTTTTGGCGACTTCATGCGGAGAAGAAAATACCACGTGGCATTTCATCGACCCTTTTTGGTTTTGCGATTCAAAGAAACTCTTTTTTTCTAAAATGTCTTGAACCCGTTCAAGCTTCGAATTCTTTTTGGGTAAAAATAATTGTAATTCGCCTTCATTCAATAATTTAAACTCGACCTCGTGGTGCGCTAAGGCCAAGGCCTTCACCACTAGTTTTACTTGTTGCGCCTCAGTTGATTCTGATCTTAAGAACTTCAGCCGGGCCGGCACGTTTTCAAATAAAGATTCAATAAGTATTTCAGTTCCACGGGTTAGGGCCGCAGGCTTAACGTCGGAAAGCGCGCCAAAATTTGATTCAATCGAAGATGGTTTTTTTTCATCGCGGTGAAAACTTTTTAGCGTTAATTGCGAAACCGCGGCCGCACTGGCTAAAGCTTCGCCGCGAAAGCCAAACGTATTTAAATTCCACAGGTCGGCGGTTTTTCTGATTTTACTGGTCGCGTGACGTTGTAAGGCCGAGCCTAATTCAGAAGATAAAATCCCGTGCCCATTATCAATCACGCGAACGAAACGTCCGCCGTTTGTTATTTCAACGGTAATTTGCGTAGCACTTGCATCAAGGCTGTTTTCAATTAACTCTTTAATTAAGTGGGCCGGGCGCTCGACCACTTCGCCGGCGGCAATTTGATTAATGATTTCTGAAGATAAAATTTGAATCGACAAAAAACCACCTTTTTTAAAATAAAACTGAGACGCCAAAACCACCGTAAGAATTTCGATCGAAAAAGTATTTAATCGAAAGATCTAGGGCTGAGTGTGAAACTTTAAATAAAAAACCGCCCTCTAATAATAGCCCCGCCGTTAAGTCTTGCAGATCATAAGCGCGAGTCGCTGTCTCAACGCGGGTTTGGCCGTAGTGCGCAAAGAAGGCGCCGCCGTAACGAATGGTCGTGCGAGTCGTTACTTCCATGCGATTAGAAATTCCGAAGTCGCCCCACAAATTAAAGCCTTTGGCCGACCCTTTAATTTTGCTAGTATAATACTTCGGAGTTTTAAACGCACCGATCACTTCCCAAGATAAGTCCGAAACATTTTTGTAGCCGACGGCCACCAAGTCATCAACTTGCACTCCGCCTAAGGTGTCTTCATGGTAATTAATTAATTGCACGGTGATGCCGTGATACTCTTTATCGAAGGCGTCTTCTTCGTCTTCGGGCTTTGGTTTTAGCTTAACTTTACGCTTTAATTTTTTTTCTTTGGCTTCATCTAAGATCATATTCTCGTCGAAATCTTTGGGCTCGATGCGGCCTTTTCCTTCGACGTCGACTTCGTAATCCGGTACGTAGCCGACCTTACCCGATTTTAATTTAATTTTATAAAACGCGCCCGACACCTGATCGGAAACTAAATAAGTTTGACCCTCTTGTACAACGCCAACCACGTCTGAATCAAAATTCGGTCCCGAATAAATTTCAACTTCGGGACTCACAATTTTTGCTTTGCGAGCGGCCTCGGCCCAAGAAAATGAAATAGAGATTAATGTCAGGGTTAGCAACCAGGTCATCTTCATGTCGAGAGATTATACGAAGATGCTTACATTTTTAAAGAAAGATTTTCGCCTTTTTTCAGTTTTTCACTCTGCGCTGGCGCCGGCTGCCCTATTGGCGCGCGCATGATATTCAGCGGTGACTCAGATCGTCTATCTAAGAATGCTCTGATTTTAAGCCCTGCTTTTTCAGGGTCTCGTAAATAAACAATCGGATCAAAGCCACAGCTGCGGCAAATCATCGAAGTGCGCCACTTCATGTGCGTGAAAATTTCAGCGACGATCAAAACCGTTGCTGAAATAAACAAACCACGCGGATCCATAGTGTGATAAATGCTATAAGTTACCACAATACTCAGCATGACTAAGCTAACCACTTCAATTGTAGTTAAATGCTTGTGGGCATAGACTTTTCGCGGCGTTTTACAAAAAGCGCAATAGCAAGATTTTCGATGAGCTAACATAACTACAGTTTGCCAAAATCCCGCCAGCTTTTCTATGCTGGCGTGTATGGATATGAAGAACCTCGTCCTTAGACCTAACTGCCTTTTAACCAAAGCGCCCCTGGTGTTTGTGCCCGGTCCGCGCAGTCTTTTTTACTACGAGCCCGTGGGCCAAGAAGTGCAACATTACCTTTCTGAACATGGCTACCAGGTTCTTTCACTGCCCTTGCCATTTCGATCGAGGCCCCAAAGACAGCTTGTTTTTCAGCGATGGCTAGAAGCTAAAAAGAATCAACCATTCCACTTTATTATGGGCCCAGAAACTTTCGCAGAGTTTAATAATCAAATTCAATTTCAACCTGAGTCCACATTCACTGTGATCGGCCAAGACTTTATAATTGATTCGACCCGCTCCGGAGGAGGCCCCCTTATCTTCCGAGCACACCAACTTTTCTGCCGAATCTTCGGCGTAAAGCCTGAGCGCTACGAGCACACCCTGAAGCTTACAAACGATTCAGACTACGATCGTTTTCTTGACCATTGCGTACAACTTGCTGAAAATGAAATGACGGGAGATTAACAAATGACTGACCCAATCCGCGACGTAACGCCTAATGCTCATTCAAGGAACCAAAAGGTGGACTTACGCGAACTATTTCGCTATTTGGCTGAATTTGTTAAACACCCCAAGAACCGCATTGCTCAACTGCCCGATTGGAATTGGCCGACGCTATTTACGTTTCAAGTCATTCTATCGATTTGTTCGGGCACCATTGCAGGGCTGATTAAATTAAATATTTACCGTGTGGCCGCGGGTCTTATTTTAATGCCAATCGTATCAACGCTTGCGGCGTTAGGTTTAGCGCTGGCGCTTTATTATTATTTTCAATTTGTTGAAAATCGCACGGAGTCTTACCGAAAGATTTTTACGTTAGTTATTTTTTCTTCTATACCTTTTAATCTATTTCAAATTTTGTCTGAGTACTTTGCACCAGTCACCCTAATCGGTTTCACTTTTACGGCGTTACTGGCCCTGATTGGATTACGCAGTAATTTTCAAGTCACGCAAAATCGTGCTTATCAGCTAATCGGCGGCCTCTACGGGCTCGTATTATTGGCGTGGGTCATCAATTGGCAGACGATACCTGCTTAAGCCCTTTTTTGTATTTGTAATTCTGACTACAGCCTAGATCATGCAAGCGAATATTTGCGCTTTAAGGACTGCTTACATCTGTTTAAGTAAGCTCGCCATGGTCGCATCAATCCATTTTTTAACTGTTTCGATTTTTACTAGCTTACCCGTCGAATAGCAGTTTGTGGTTTGTTGTCCTCTTGACGTCGCATTGACTTGATAATGAATACCTACAACGTAAAATGTATTATCTTTTTGAATGATTGCAGGCCCGCCCGAATCGCCGTAACAGATTCCTTTTCGGTCGGTCTGATCATAAAGTAATAAAGTTCTTTCCACTTTATTAATATTCTTTTCGATATTTCTTAGAATACCTGGTTGCGAAAGATCTTCTCCTGGGTTCGTTCGCCCATATCCATAAGAAGTTAAAGTGGTATTAAGCAAATCATCCGTTGGGTAGGGCCATAGTTTTATCGGAACTGCCATTTGTAAACGCGGCTCAGCTAATAAGACGATGGCAACGTCAAAATCTTGATTAACTCTATAATCTTCGTGTTTAATAAATTTTTGGATTAAAGTTTTACTGCCTGACTGAGAATAGCTATTTCCACCCACATACATACTTTGCACAATTGAAACTGCATCCGCATTAAATACTTCTTCGCAGTGCGCGGCCGTTAATACAATGCGAGGGTGCAAGAAAACTCCCGAGCAGAAAGTTTTAGAGTTTTCGCGAACAAGTCGCGCAATAAACGGAGCCACTGGATTATTCACAAATACGGGCTCACCACCCAAAATAGCGTGGGTACTTTGTAAAATAAAAAAAATTGCGGATGCCACTAAAAATCTTAATTTTTTCATATGACGATTATAACAAAAATAGCAGCAAATTCGTTATTCAAATCAAACAACGAATTTTTTCTATAACTGTCTAAAAGTTTTTCAGTATCAGTAGGTAGTTTATAACATTACCCGGTAGTGACACAGCTTTTGACAGTCATTTATAAAATTTTTAAGTTCTGAAGCAAATTTCTATCAATTGAACCTTATAAAAGCTTCTGAAGGACAAATTGAAGATTTAATAGTACAATCCGTCGTAGCGAGGGATTTATGAATATCAAACTTTTCTTTCTTATCTTATCGACCTGCTTCGCTTCACATGCCGTTACCCCGGCTTCACCACAGCGTTCGGGCCCACAGTATATGGGTTTTTTCGCTTCGGCCATGAATGGCGTCGGACGCGGTGATTATATCAACGAGGTCCAACCCTACTCAAACTACGTTTACGTTCGTGACCTAACGCCGGAGCTGATGATTGCTAAAGTTAAAAAAGCCAAAGCGCTTGGAATGAAATCGATCATTGCCGTGCAAAACGTTTTTTTTCCGTGGCATAACTCGAACCTATCGCCTCGGTGGCAGTACGATTTTGAAATTCTACAAAAAACTTTGCAGCCTGAAATTGATTCGATTTTAGGATTTTATTTATACGACGAACCCTACTGGACCAATCGCGAAAAAGGCTGGGTTTCGGTACCGGATACACAACTCTTTCAATCGTTAGAGTTTGCCGCAAGCACTTTAAAAAAATCTTATCCAACAAAACCCATTGCGCTTACTTTTGCCTACCCCGAACTAAAATCGGGTTTACTGATTCCTAAGTCGATTGATTGGATCGGTTTCAACTGCTACGCCGCTTACGGAGATGTCTGCTCTGAAAATCAAGTCACAGGTTATTTTAATTTTCTATTAAGGAATAAATATTCCGCCCAGAAATTAATTTTAACTATCGATGCCTATTGGAATCGTACCCCGACGCAAGCGATTGAAAGTAAAATCGTTGAGCGGCTAGAGCATTGGAAGAAATTAATTACCGCAAATTCTAACGAAGTGGCGGCACTGATGCCTTTCGTTTACCAAACCCACGCACCAGAAAATCTTTACGGTGCCGAAAGCTTTCCGCGCGTACGGCAATGGTTACAGAATTATGCGAAAGAACTCAAGATCAAACCCTGATCTAATTAAATGAAGAAATTTTGTTGGATCTAGTTACTATTAATTTGGCTGCGATAAAGTTATTGTATTGCCATCGGGATCTTTAAGCCAAGCTACTTTCGTGCCCATGGGCAATGTCCACACTCCATATTGATCTACATTTGTCGTTGAAGAAAAAATTGTACCTGTGACTGATTCCAACCTGCGTGCGTACCTTAACCTTTTCCGGTCGAGCCAAACCCGCCGGCCCCGCGTTCTGTTGAACTTAACTCGGTGGCTAATTCAAACTGCGCTTGAAACACCGGTGCAATCACCAGCTGGGCACAGCGCTCTTGATCGTTAATCAAAACATCTTCTTGCCCTAAATTAATAACGATAATTTTAACTTCACCGCGGTAATCGGCATCGATTGTTCCCGGCGTGTTCAAGACCGTTAAACCTTGCTTCGCCGCCCAGCCACTGCGCGGGCGTGCTTGAATTTCAAAACCGAGTGGAATTTCAAACGACAGTGCG
The DNA here is from genome assembly GCA_014378765.1 of Bdellovibrio sp. GTDB lineage: Bacteria > Bdellovibrionota > Bdellovibrionia > Bdellovibrionales > Bdellovibrionaceae > Pseudobdellovibrio. The sequence goes on from JACMNA010000046.1 coordinate 13,037, forward strand.
GTCGGAATCATCGCGCGCTCGCCTTTTTTTAATGTAAGTGGTTTATCAAGTTGCGCGCGTACGTCGAAGCCACTGGCGCCCGTTGATTGGTAAGTTGGTAATTCGCCCTTGAAGTGCGGCCAAGTTTTTATTTTCATAATCATCATTGAACTACCTTTCAAAATTGTAGTTATCTAGCCAAGTCTTATGTTTCATTAATTCGGGACCCATTAAAATCACCGAGATCTTACTTAAGTCGAAATAATGCTTAATGTATTCACGCATTGATTTTTCACTGACGGCGTCGATTTCGGAAATTACTTTTTCAACTGATCGGTAAGTTTGAAAAATCATTTCGTTAATGCCTAGTGAAGCCATACGATTTTCAATGTCATCAGAACCCATGAGTAATTGCCCGCGTACTTGGGTTTTGAAGACGTCGAGCTCGCGCTTCTTAAAACCATTGCGTTTAATTTTACGAAGCTCTTCGGCCACGATGTTTACAACTTTTTTTACATTACTAGCATCAGTTCCCGCGTAAACGGAAATATTAGCCGAATCCATATTTGTATTAAGCGACGAGAAAACGGTGTAGGCCAGACCCTGCTTTTCACGCACGGCCTGATACAGCTTCGAAGTCATTCCCCCGCCTAAAAGCGTATTGAGAATAAAAGCTTCGAATCGATATTTATCGTGGAAACTAGCGGCAGGTAAACCCAGTAGCACGTGCGCTTGCTCCATATCTTTTTCGTAAATCCGACGATGCGGTTTCCATCTAGGTGCACGGCGCTTTACTTTCGCCGTAAACTTTTTGCGAGTTTTAAAAAACTTTTGGCACTGAATGACAAATTGGTCGTGATCAACCGGGCCGGCGGCGCTAATAATGAGATTTTTACCCTGATAAAAATGGCGATAGAATTCGAAAACTCTTTTTTGCGTCATTTTTTCAATGGTTTCAGATTTACCAAGAATTTGCCGCCCTAACGGGTGATTTTTATAGCCCCATTCAAATAGGTAATCATAAATTAAATCTTCAGGAGTATCGTCGCTCATCGCTATTTCTTGCAAGATCACTTTTTTCTCGAGCTCGAAATCTTTCTTCGACAGCTGCATGTTGCAGACAAGGTCAGATAAAACTTCTAAGCCGATTTTCCAGTCTTCTTTCAAAACTAAACAGTGGTAGTTTGTATACTCACGCGTGGTGTACGCGTTGAGGTCACCACCGAGTGATTCTAGTGATTTTGCAATCTGGTACGCGTTTCTAGTTTTCGTGCCCTTAAAGACTAAGTGCTCGACGAAATGTGAAAGGCCAATATCTTGCTCGGCCTCATCGCGCGTGCCGGTTAAAACCCACACGCCGATCGACACCGAACGCGAAAAAGCGTGTTGTTCGGTTACAACACGCACTCCGTTTGATAAAACTGACTTTTTAAATTGAGAACCTTTAAATTGGTTCATGGCTAGATTTCACCAATAACTTAGTTACTGCAAAAGCGCTTTACGTGAAAGCTTAATTCGGCCCGCACGGTCAACTTCAAGAACTTTAACGTCAATCATTTCGCCCTCTTTAAGCACGTCGGTCACTTGACGAACGCGCTCGTTAGCGATTTCTGAAATATGTAATAATCCTTGAGTGTTTGGTAAGATTTCAACAAACGCACCAAATTCGGCGATCTTAATCACTTTACCTTGGTAAGTCTTACCCACTTCAGCTTCCGCGCAAATACCTTCAATTAATGCAATGGCTTTTTTAGTCATTAAAGGATCTGAAGAAGCAATGTTGATTGTACCGTCATCTTGAATTTCAATCTTAACGCCCGTTTGTTCAGTGATGCTGCGGATAACTTTACCGCCCGAGCCAATAACTTCACGAATTTTATCAACTTTAATTTTGATAGTTTCAATGCGAGGCGCGAATTCAGATAACTGACCGCGAGCCACTTTAATAACTTTTTCCATCTCATTTAAAATAAATAATCGACCTTCGCGCGCTTGGTTTAATGCGGTTTCCATAACGGCAAAACTAACTGAGTCAATTTTGATATCCATTTGTAAAGCCGTAATTCCGGTCGCCGTTCCAGCTACTTTAAAGTCCATATCACCTAAATGATCTTCGTCACCCAAGATGTCAGAAAGAACCGCCACGCGGTCGCCTTCTTTAATAAGTCCCATTGCGATTCCGGCAACGTTACCTTTAGTTTTTACGCCGGCATCAAGTAAAGCTAAGATACCCGCGCAAACGGAACCCATCGAGCTTGAGCCATTTGATTCTAAAACTTCACTCACGATTCGGATCGTGTAAGGAAACCCAGCGTGATCAGGTAAAATCGCTTTCAACGCGCGCTCGGCTAACATTCCGTGACCTATTTCACGACGACCTTGGCCGCCGAAACGTCCGACTTCACCGACTGAGAATGGCGGGAAGTTATAATGTAATAAGAAACGCTTTTTGTACGCGCCGCCTAATGATTCAATATTTTGTTCGTCGTCAGCCGTACCTAAAGTCACCGTTGCTAAACACTGCGTTTCGCCGCGAGTGAATAAGCCAGAACCGTGCGCGCGAGGTAAAATACCAACTTCGTTGCTAATGGCACGAACGGTTTTTAAATCACGACCATCGATTCGGGCGCCTTTATCTAAAATCATCGCGCGCGCAACGTTGTATTTTACGTCTTCAACGATTTTAGATAATTCTTTTTCACGTTGAGATTTTAATTTATCGTCAGACATTGTTGAAGTTAATTTTTCTTTAGCCGCTGATTTGGCTGTATCAAAAGCTGCATAACGATCTTGCTTAATACGTGTTGATAAAGCTTTTTCAATTAACGGAGTTAATAAACTTTCCGCTGATTTTCGGAAATCAGCATCGATTTGCGCCGCTTTAAACGCGCGCTTGGCCGTCGAACCTGTTTTTTCACGCAGCTCTTCTTGAATTTGAAGTAACGGTAATAAAGATTGGTGACCGAATTTTAATGCCGCTAATACATCAGATTCCGCAACGAAATTAGCTTCGCCTTCAACCATTAGTAATCCGTTTTTAGTTCCAGACACAATAATGTCCATATCAGATTTTAATTTCTGTTCTGGAGTTGGGTTCGCGATAAATTGACCATCAACGCGCGCTACTTGGCATGATGCCGTTGGACCCGCAAATGGAATATTAGAAATATGTAATGCAGCTGAAGCACCTAAAGACGCTAATACGTCCATTGGGAAAGCGCCGTCGGCACTTAGCACCGTGGCTACAACTTGCGTGTCGTTCAAATAACCTTCAGGAAATAACGGACGGATCGGACGATCAATCATTCGGGCGCTTAAAACTGATTCGTTTGAAGGTTTACCTTCGCGCTTAAAGTAGCCGCCCGGGATTTTACCGATTGAGTAAAACTTTTCGATGTATTCAACTGATAAAGGGAAAAAGCCCTGATCAGGTTTAGCTTCTTTTGATGAAACGGCGGTAACAAGTACCATGTTGTTTCCAGAGGTTACTAAGACCGAACCGTCAGCTTGTTTTGCCATTCTGCCAGTTTCGATTTTGATTTGTTGTCCTGCCACTGAAGTTGTAACTGTAGTAACCATGAAACGATTCTCCTTTTAACTTTCTCTTTTAGCTTTTTCTTTTTTTCTTGCTATGCTTTTCTTTTTTGATTCTTCTTTAATTTTGCTTTTTAATTTTATATTTTACTAGGCTTTTATGATACGGCGGAGTGCCTAAAACGACAAAGGCCCCTTTTACGGAGCCTTTGTTGGAACTTCAAATTTTTTTATTTACGGATATCTAAGGCTTGGATGAGAGTTTCGTAACGTTTGTGATTTTTAGATTTTAAGTAATCTAATAATTTTCTACGACGGTTAACACACTTAATCAGACCCATACGACCATGGTTATCTTTTTTGTGAATTTGAAAGTGACCTGACATCTCGTTGATACGAGCAGTTAAAAGTGCAACTTGAACTTCTGGAGAACCAGTGTCTAAGTCTGCAGTTTTAAATTTCTTAAGAATTTCTGATTTCTGAATCTTGGTAACGGCCATTAACGTCTCCTTGTGACTTCACACTTGAAAGTGCGAACTAAAACAACGCGGAATTGCGGTGTCACCATCCAGAAAAAAAGTCATGGCTGACTAGAGTCCCAGAAGGTTCTAATGTGATACCAAGCGGATTAAAATTATTCAAGAGTATTCGTATAGTTAAAGACTCTTTTGATTTTGAATCCTTGGCCTTTTTCAAGGCCAACCAGAGCTAAAATATGGCCTCGTTGTTCGGGTAAAATTTGAATGATCTGGTCTAAATCTGGATTAAATTTGCAGATCAATTGCGTGCGAAGGCTATGGCTGATCTGCCCGTTCTTCATTAAAACGGCATCCTGACCCTTAATGCGCACACTTTTAATTCCGGGTAAGGCTTGATCTAACGGCACCAAGCGCGCCGTTTGCTCAGCACGTGTTAGGGCTTCAAGTTCTGGTAAAGTGATCGCTTCTTCTAATTTATAATGGTGAGACTTTGTTCGGACTAAACTGGCCATAGCAGCTCCGCAGCCTAAATTATCGCCAAGTAGACTAACCCACGAGCGGATGAAGCTTCCTTTAGAGCAGGCTAAATGAAATTTTAATTCTTTTGGCGTATTGGCAACATTTTCGATATTCCAAAACTTCATGACTTTTTCAGGTACCGTGACTGCTTCGCCTTCGCGGGCATATTCGTAGAGTTTTTTACCGTCAATTTTTTTAGCGGAGAACATCGGAATGGGTAATGAAAGCTCGCCCTGAATCTTCATCGCTTCGCCTAGAATAGCTTCATCCGAGCATTGAATTTGTTTTTCGGTTAACACCTGCCCGGTAATATCAAGCGTATCGGTGGTCACGCCTAACTTAATCCCGACGCAGTAAGATTTATCACCTTCAGTAACAAACGAACTGAGCTTAGTTGCTTCACCAATTAATAAGACCATCAGTCCACTAGCCAGCGGATCTAAAGTTCCCGAATGCCCGACTTCGCGAGTTTGTAATATGCGGCGCACGCGCGCCACAACATCGTGGCTAGTTATGCCTTCGGGTTTATTAATTAATAACAGGCCGTTCAAGGAGTTTCCTCTTCATCATCTTCGGCTTCAAGCTCATCAGCATCAAGTTGCGCTTTTTGCTCGGGAGTTAAATTTGATAGCAGCCGCTCGATTTTTAAAATTCGCTCGGTGCTTTCGTCCTCAAAAAAAGTAATTTTAGGACAGTAACGCATTTTTAATTTATGACCTATTTCATCTTGAATATCTTTGGCCCAACTTTGCAAAACTTTAGCGACTTTAATCTTCGGCGCTTCGGTATCAGGATTATAATACGTAACAAAAACTTGCGCCGCGCGGAAGTCTGACGGCATTTGAATGCGCGTGACCGTTACCAGACCCGGAATATCAGCTTTTAAATTGCTAATGATAAATTGTGAAATCACAAGCTGAACTTCACGTTCAACTCGGATTTTTCTTCGACCATCGCCAGTGTTTTTCATCAGATGTCCTAACAGACGAATCTTTTTAATTATTCTTTTTAATTATTGAAGTGCCGTCATTTCACGAGCGATTTCTTCCTTGGCAAAGGCTTCGATCATATCGCCCACTTTAATGTCAGCGAAATTTTCAATACCGATACCGCATTCGAAACCTTCAGCCACTTCTTTTGCATCGTCTTTAAAACGTTTTAATGAAGCAAGCTTTCCTTCGTAAACGATCTTTCCATCACGCACTAAGCGCAGCATATTTGATCGCTGGATTTTTCCGCTTTTCACGAAACTTCCCGCAATTTGACCCAATTTTGGCACGCTGAAAATATTTCGGACTTCGGCGGTTCCCATCACTTTCTCAATTACTTGCGGAGCAAGTAAACCGGTCATGGCTTTTCGAATTTCATCAACCATTTCGTAAACTATCGAATACGTTCTAACATCAACGCCTAATTGCTTGGCTCGTGCTTGGGCATTGTTATCAGGACGAACGTTAAAACCAATGACGATACCTTTAGACGTATGAGCTAACATCACGTCGTTTTCAGTAACCCCACCAACGGCTGCGTGAATTATTTTATTTTTCACTTCGGCCGAAGTTAATTTGTTTAACATGCCCTTGATAGCTTCTAACGATCCATCCACATCGGCTTTTAAAACGATGTTGAAATCTTTGATGTCACCTTGCGTGACTTTATTAAACATATCTTCCAACGAAATCTTTTTATGAACTTGTGAATCTAATGTCGCTTGTTTGCGGTTATCAACTACTTGCTCGGCCGTTTTTTCATCGACGACAACGTCGAATCGATCGCCCGCGGATGGAACACCTTCTAGACCTAATACTTCGGCCGGTAAGCCCGGAGTTACAGACTCAATGCGCTCGCCTTTGTCATTCGTTAATGATTTTACGCGACCCTTCATTGAACCGGCCACGATGTACTGGCCGATTTTAACGGTTCCGTCTTTTACTAAAATCGTAGCCACGGGGCCGCGACCTTTTTCAAGTTTTGATTCGATGACCATGCCCGTACCTGATCGCTCAGGATTCGCTTTTAATTCGGCGACTTCGGCTAACAATTTAATATTTTCTAAAAGTTCTTTTATACCCGTGCGTTTCAATGCCGAAACTTCACTGAAAATTGTATTACCGCCCCACTCTTCGGGAACGATTTCAAATTCAGTTAATTGCTGCTTCACGCGATCAGGGTTAGCGCCTGGCTTATCCATTTTATTAACCGCGATAATCATTGGTACGCCCGCCGCTTTCGCGTGGTTAATGGCTTCCGCAGTTTGCGGCATCAAGCCGTCATCGGCCGCAACAACGATAATTGCGATGTCGGTCGCATTCGCACCACGCGCTCGCATGGCGGTGAACGCTTCGTGGCCCGGAGTATCTAAGAATGTAATTAAACTTCCGTCTTCAGTGTGAACCGAGTACGCACCAATATGCTGAGTGATTCCGCCCGCTTCGCCTGAAGCAACGTCGGCATTACGAATAGCATCTAATAAAGATGTTTTTCCGTGATCGACGTGACCCATGACCGTCACAACTGGTGGACGAATAATTTTTGCGGCATCCATTTCACCGAAGGCCATTTCTGTCACAATATCATCGGCCGTTTGGAAAACATTTTGTGCTTCCCAACCCAATTCCGGCAATATCAAGGCGATCGTATCAAAATCTAAATCCATATTCATGTTCGCCATCACGCCTTGGCTCATTAAAGCTTTAACTAATTGGCCGGCTTTAATTCCCATTTCGTTAGCGATGTCGCTGACTTTCATTTTACCGTTTACTTTAAGTACACGCTTAGAAGCTTTCGGCGTCGTTAGCTGCGTTTTCATGGCGGTACGGTTTAAAGTACCCGTTTTTTTCTTAGGTTGAAAAACCATTTCCCGCTTACGAAATTCAACCGCGTTAAAGCTTTGTAAAATTTCGGCCGCTTCTTTTTCTTTCGCTGTTAACCCGCCCGTTGGCGCCGGAACAGGTCCACCGCCGAAACGTTTATTTTTGTCGGGCTGCCGACGAGAATCAAAATCAGTCATTGGCGGTGGAGGTGTGTCAGGCATCTGCGCGACAAAACCCGGACGAATATTTCGCCCACTGGTGCGATTACCACCCATGCCGCCACTTGGTGGACGAGCGTTAAATCCACCCGGAGAAGACGCCGGAAAACCCGGTCCCGCGGTTCGTGGACCACCGGCACCGCGCGTGTAACCGCCCGTTGTGCCAATAACGCCACCGCCACCACCACCAGCTCCTTGAGGGCCTTGAACGCGGCTTAAATCCATGCGTCCGATGATATTTCGTTTTGGAATTGCAATGCTTGCCGAACTTGAAACGCCACTATCGCCAATCGAAACTTCTTTCTTACGAGAAATCGCGGGCGGTAATTTTTCACCCGTGGCCGGAGTGATTGGTGAAAATGTTTTCTCTGCAATTGGCGGCGGCTCAGCAATTGTGGGTTCAATTACTGAATCCGGAGACGATACGATTGTTTCAATGATCGGAGCTTCAACCTCTGGTCTAGAAATCACTTTCGCTTTCGTGTCGTCGGCCGCAGGGGCTAAGGCTGCCGCTGCGGCGGCTTCCATTTCTTTAGTCTTACGTCGAATAACAGGAGTTTTTACGCTACCCGTATCAGCTGCCGGAGCTGCTTTTACGGCGGCTTTTGCCGGAGCTTTTGCGGGAGCTTTTTTAACCGCGGGTTTTTCGCTAGCCGGAGCCGCTTCTTTTTTAGCGGCGGCTGGTTTACGAGCGGCGGTCTTTTTCGGCTTTTCTTCGCCTTCACCTTTTGAGGGGCCAGAAAGTTTGGTTTTAATTTTTTCTAAAACTTCGGGCTCGAGTTCCGCCATGTGATTTTTAATTGGAATTTGCCACTCTTTGATTTTGTCCATCAAAGCCAGTGGGGTCATTCCGATCTCTTTAGCAAATTCGAATACTTTTGGATTACTCACGCGTTTTTATCCTTTTGTCCCTATGTAGATTCTTGTCCAAGTTTTGAAAGCTCAGCTTTCAATTGCTCTTCGGCGCGTTGCTTCGCCGAAGTTGGATTAGCCACTGGCATCGCTTGCGGCGATGACGGTACGGCAATACCTTGATCTTTATACTTTTTAATTAAATCAGCCGCTTCTTGAATCAGCTTCTGCGCTTTTTCTGGATCATCGTAACCCGGAATCGTCATCACATCTTCAACTTTAGCTGAAGATAAAGATTGAAATGAGCCAAAACCAGATTGGAAGATATTTTGCGCCATCGTTTCGTTCATACCCGGAATCAACATTAAGTTGAAAATAGATTCAGCGGTTCTAGCCGAAGCCGAAGTTAATGAAATGATATCTAATTTCCAAGTTGTTAATTTTGCGGCTAAGCGAACGTTTTGGCCTTTTTTACCAATCGCCAAGCTTAACTGCGTATCTGGAACCACAATTTCCATTTCTTTATTTTCTTCATCTAAGAAAACTTTAGAAATTTCTGCCGGAGCTAAAGCATTACACGCAAAACGCGTAATATCTTCGTCCCACATTACAATGTCGATTTTTTCGCCCTTTAACTCTTGCACGATATTTTGAACTCGTGATCCCTTCATGCCCACGCACGCCCCAACCGGATCCACCGAATTGTCTTTCGTACGAACGGCAATCTTAGCGCGCTGTCCTGGTTCGCGCGCGGCCGCCATAATTTCAACGATGCCGTCGTAGATTTCAGGAACTTCCATTTCAAATAATTTAACTAAGTAACGCTCGTCCGCGCGTGACATGATAATTTGCGGGCCACGGGTTGTTTGACGAACTTCTGATAAATAACCTTGAATACGATCACCCGGCTTATACATCTCGCCCGGAATTTGTTCACGCGGCGGAATGTGGGCTTCAGTGCGTCCTAAATCGACAACGATCGCGCCTTTTTCTACGCGACGAGCGATACCAGAGGCTATCTCACCCTTACGCTGTTCAAACTCAGAGAAAATAATATCACGTTCAGCATCGCGAACTTTTTGTAAGATAATTTGCTTCGCGGTTTGGGCGGCAATTCGACCTAAATCACTTGAATCTAATTTAATGCCGATTGAATCGTCTAACTGTGCGCCTGGATCTAATTTTAAAGCTTCATCTAAGGGAATTTCAACTTCTTCATCGATGAATTTTTCACGCTCGACAACTTCTTTGAATTCATAAAGCTCAACTTCGCCCGTGGCTTCATTATATTGAGCTTCAATTTCACGGTAAGTTCCAAATTTTTTACGAGCCGCTACCAGCATGGCCTGCTTAACGGCATCGATGATAATTTCTTTATCAATCCCTTTATCTTTACCAACCTGATCGATCACTTTTGCCAGATCAGAAAACAAATTATCGGCCATAATATCTCCCAACTACTTCTTTTTCGGTTTCGGTTTAGCGTTCGTCTTGTATTCAAATACTAATTTCGCTTTTTCAATCTGCGACAGTGGAATTTTCGCCTTGTTTTTTCTAATTTCAAATAGCAAAGAGTCGTCTTCAACTCCCAGCAAAACATCTTCAAACTGTTTCATTGAGATTAAACCTTTATCTTCAATGCCCGTAATAGAACCCAAAGCTTTAGCTAACTTGATTGAAACCTTTTTGCCGACCACTTTTTCAAAGTGCCATGGCTTCTTCAAGTTTCGATCAAGGCCCGGCGTTGAAACTTCTAAGTGATACATTGAACCCGGGACGATATCTTCGACATCTAACATCAAGTTAAGGCCCTTCGAAACGTTCGAACAATCCTCAACCCCAACCCCGTCGTCTTTATCAATGTAAACTCTTAAGATTCGACCGTTGCCAGCGCCGGTGTGTTCAAGATCATAAAGGATACAGCCTTCGCGCTCTGCAACTTCTTGCGCGATTTTTTCAATTTTTTCTAACCAAGGCTCCAAATACTAATCCTCTTCTTTCAATTACTTCTTGTTTTGTTTAAACAAAAAAAAATTGGGCTTTTGGCCCAACTGAACCGAAGACTAGCAAAGTATTTTGGGTGAAGCAACTTGCTTATGGACATGCCTACTATCTTACTGAGCCGGCCCAGATTTTTTGTAGGTCAAAACGGCAGCGTCCCGTCCGTCAGGGTAATAATTGGCCCGCGTACGAGCTAAAATGAAGCCCCACTTCTGATAAAGAGATAAAGCCGGCACATTATCTTGATGGACTTCAAGGCCTAGCGGCTTATTTTGCCGCGCGGCATAGCCCGCTAACTCGTGCAGAATCGCTTGCGAAAAACCCTTCCGGCGCATTAACGGAGCCGTGCCTACCGCGGTTATCTCAATAAAGTCTGGCAGCTCGCGGTAGGTGATAAAGCTAATGACTTGTTCTTGCCAATCGTAAATAAGCGTTTGGGCAGCCAATAATTCGGAGCGAACTTTTTCGTGCGACCAATTAAAATAGGCCGGGTTTTCAATTTGATTGGCAATGATTTCGTAAAGTTGAACCAGGTGCAAGTGATCAGCTTTCTCAAGCTTACGAATCATGGAACAATCTCGTTCGTTTTATATTTAACTTGGTATTTTCTTTTCAGGTGATCGACCCAGGGCTTAAAGCGCTCTTTTTGCTTTATCTGATTAGATTTTAATTCAATAAACATTAAAGCAAAAGCCACGCGGTTCAGTTCTTCTTCAAATTCTTTAGGTGAATACTCACCCATTTTTTTTCGATCGGCTTCGCTGATCTTTATTTTCTCAGGCGTTACTTCAAAGAGCTTGGCCTCGCGAAAGCAAAGTCTTGATAATAAAAAATCTTCGCTTGAATTTTCAGACCAATCGCTTATTTTTTTTTTATCGGTGGCAACCGCTAACGTCTTTTGGTAAATTTCTAAATCGCGTAAAGTCCAAGACTGTTCTGATTCCGAAAATAAAATCTTATTCAAAATAACGGTGCCACCAGGCGCACTGGCCGCCGACACTATCAAAGTCGAGTTCAAAACAAAAATTATTAATAAAGATCGCAGCAACATAAGCTAACTGTAACCGACCATAAGAAAAAAGTCCTTCTGTTTTTGCAGAAAGACTTTTTTAAATGCTTGTTAGTTATGTTAGGAGTGAAAAGACGAGTATTAAATTACGCGTTCAGACTAAAAGTTTACTTTCGCTGCGATTCCGGCGATGTAGTACTGTAACTTTTCAATCGGCGTACCGATGTGACCGTAAGTAGAGTTCGCGTAATTGTAAGTGACTCGGCTCGACATATTGAACATATACTTTAAATCTAAACCAATCGAAAACTTAGGGCTTAATTCGAAATCAACGCCGGTGTTAATACCTAAATCGATCGCGTGTGAATTACCCGTGTCTTGCGAACCGCTTACGCCCGCACCGTTTGTTAATGAAAACTTACGGTAAGAGTAAGAAATTAAACCACCAAGTACCGGGCGAACCACGCCTCCCAGTAATTGGTATTTAGCGGCAATAACACCCTGATATTGATTTACGTCGTAGTTATCAACGCGGTAACCACCAAAGCTAGGGATCGCAAAGTTATTCATATCAACCGAGTAGTTCGACATAATGAATGCGCCTTCAACCATAAAATAATCGTAACGAGTTCCGAAAGCCGCGCCCAAAGAGTAATTACCCTTAACGTTATTTACATCAGGATATTCACCAATACCCGCTAAGCCCGCAAAGTATTTTGAATCGCCCGTTGTTACGGCCTTATCATCTTCCGTCAAAGCGGCGCGAACTTCTTCACGTACGGCTTCACGGCTAATTGTTTCTTTAGGCTCAATGTAAACCGGGTGCGCCACTGGCGGAGGTGGTGGCGGTGGCTGAGTCGCCGCCGGAGTTGGGCTTGATTTTTCTTGCGTGTTTTGCATGTTATCAAACTTATCGCCAAATAAAACTGCGGCACGGCGTTTTTCATCTTCCATACGGCTTTGTTCTAATTTTTCTACGATCTTAGTTTCCGTTTTCATTTCTTCGTCTTGACGATTCTTACGAATCATATCGGCGCGAGAATCTGAAAGTGGAGAAGCTTCAATTAAAGTTGTCGGCTGCTTTTGCACTTGCGTTTGCGCTTGTGACTGCTGCTGTGGAACCACAACAGTTGTCGTCATCACCGAGTTTTGAGCCGGTTGCGATGCGTGCTTTTTAGCTTGGGCTTGGCTATACATCTGATCAATTTCAGCATCGACATCTACGTCTATATTCTGATTTTGAGCGTAAGCACTAGAGATGTTTCCCATCACTAGAGTGATTAATAACAGCTTCGAATAATTCTTCATAAGTTCTCCCCATTTCATTTACTAACAGCTGTGCTTATAGCAACGGCGGTGCCAGTAAAGGGCCTATGTAAGATATTTTTGCAACTGTCTGATATAACAACGCAATTTGACTAACCAAAATGTGGCCCAGGTTGCAAGGTTGCCAAATTAAGTGACTAGCTTTGTTAACAATCATGAAAAAAATTCTTGAAGTAAGTCAAGGTCCCCATATATAAAGACAGAACAGTAAATGTTACGTCTTCAGTGGCTCGGTGATGAAATTGGTAGACTTGCTAGACTCAAAATCTTGTGGGGGCAACCCCGTGCCGGTTCGATTCCGGCCCGAGCCACCAACTTTTAATAAAAAAATATATTTGAACCACTTTGATACAAAACCATTGTTAAACATTTCAACGATCGCCAAAACTCTATACCAACTCGAAATTACGCACCTAAAACATCAACTTACGTAATGTTTTATGAAAAAAACCAAAGATAGTTGCACACTTTTACTAGACCACAACCGATAAGATCGTTGTGAAGCGGCCTTACGGTTGCAATAATTATTTTTGGGGGAATTGAAATGAATAAAATTAAAACGATCATATTACTTGTGGTAGGTACGTCATTAACAGTGACCGTATTTCAAAACTGCGGAAAAGGCTTTCAAAGTAGTGCCAACTTTTCTTCACTAGCGCGTCCAGCCTTCGTAAATTCGATGTTCTCGGGAGTCACACGAAATAATGTAAGTCGAGCTCCGGTCGGAATAATTAATCCTGGCACACCGCCAGCCCAGTTAACGACGCAAGCAGCGGCACAAGCCACAAACATTTCGGTTGCTCCGCCGGCAACAATACCAGGCGCCGTGCGGCCTGCTTGCTTTACTAACGTAGATGGAGTCTGCGGTCGTAATGAAGCACCTCCCGTTATTTCAGTTTCGAATTCGGCTGAAGGACCCTTTGTGGTCAATGGTACAGTCTGTAATAAAGGCAAGTTCTTCATACGAACGACGAATGCTAAAGGCATTTTAGCAGGTTGTATTGCCCGTGGTGGAGTAAAAGATTGTGAAATAACTTACTTAACAAAAGATAATTACAAACCTTTTATTTCCGAAAATTATATTAATGATACAACGATTCAAGCCAGTATGTCCGCCGACATCTTACCAGTTGGAAA
>JACMNA010000047.1 GCA_014378765.1 Bdellovibrio sp.
AAATTGAATTAAAAAGTAAAAATTCGGCAAGTAAGGAAATGAAGGCAGTTTCGCGAATTGTCGATGAAGTTTTACGTAATCTAGATCTGATGGCGCCAGATGAAAAAAAGATGCCATCGGATTACATAATGATTGAGCCTGAAAAAACTGCCAATTATCGCGTAACTTTGGTTAAGGGGTACGTAAGTGCGGCAGGGATAATGGATTCGCAATGTGCACAAGCGGAAGTGTTCCCTGTGCAAAAAAAAGATTGTGAAGCGAAGTGGGCCAACAAAACCCAATGTGAGGCTGTTTCCATGCTGACTCAATTTAGCAAAGAATTGACCTCGAAAACTCAGAAAAAATCGCAACAATTACGAATTGCCCCAGGTACTGACAGCGCTCGATAAACTATTCAGTACCAAAGCCTAGTTCAATAACCGGCTTAGTACGGTTATTCTATCTCTACATACAAAGCGAGGATCCGATGCGTGCAGTTGCCATCTTGGCATTTTTTTTTCAAAGTTTAACTTTTGCCGGAACAACTAACTTATGTGAAAACGAATATTTAGCGGCCGCGAAAGCCATCGGTATCACGAACCCGCGAATTCTGTATGTGGATACTCAAGGAAATATTTATAATTCATTTAAAGCTTTTGAAAAGTCCACGTTCTATAGAAAGTTTCTAGAAGAGCGTAAATATGGTCACGAAGTGCTAGATGCTCAACGTGATAGTTTGCTGGCGCAGCTTGAGAAAAAAAATAAATTAAGCCTAGCGGTGACAAAGCCAACATCAACTTCAGGCAAGAATTTTATTACGGATGCCGATAGAGCTCGATACACAAAAATGCTTGCCGCCCTCAAAGCCAATCCAGATGCCCATGATCCGAGTACATCAGAAGCTGATCGATTACAAATTGATATGTTTCTAATTAGAGACAAGATATATAAACTCGACGATAAAATTGCGATTAGCACCGCGGAAGCGATTGGGGTATCGACGTACGTCTTTAATCACGAAGAGGGCAGTCGCCGTTTTGAAGATCGCATTCGTGAAAATGTGACGGCTAACGAAGTTAAGGCGATGGTAAGATATAACCGCTCGGTCGAAAAATTGGCGCGGGCGGAAGAGCTTTTAAAATTAGACCCGCAAAGTAAAACTTTTGAAATTGCTGCACGTGCGGCAAAGGACGAAGTGCAAGCCGCCGAAGCGAAGGTTGATGCAATAAAAGGTGGAATCGCCTCAATTGTTAACTTTACCCAAAGTGCCGGGGGAGATTTTTCGACAATGCGGCTTAATACGATAAGACAGTCAGAGCCGGCAGTGCAGTTTGCGAATGATTGCTCACCGAAAATGCTAACTTATCGTTATCAAGCTTTTTGTAATGCAGGACCTACGCCTACAGATATGCAATCAGCTCGTTCGATAATTAGAGGTGATAATGAACAAAAAATTCTTGATGGCGAAAGATGCAAATCTTTGGCGGCTTACGTTGCAAATTCGAAATCTTCGAGCCCGAATCAGCCAATGGTTATTAAAGCTGCAGCGCCCGCGGCAACAAGATAGCGCGTTTAACCCACGCGCTTTTTTAGATGATACTGTCGGTACATTGATAAATTATAAAATCCATACGTCTTAATTCTAAAGACTTCCGTTACTTCAGCTTCGATTTCTTCGATGACGGCGGCGCCAAAGTTAATTGGGGCAAATCCTTTTTTCATTTCAATTTCGTCAAGGCATAATCCACAAACGCGATCGATAAATTCAGCGTTTGTCTCGTGGCTGATGGTTGGCGATAGTAATTCTTCTTCAATCAATGAGGCGATCCATGTTTTCATATCGATTTTCTCGGGAAGTTCAGCTAAAGTCTTTAATGTGAAAACGCCTAGTTTTATCGAGCTTAAGTCATTAGTCGAGTACTTGTCAGAAGAATTGGCGGGTGCCCAACTACAAGAAGTGATCGCCACCGAAGAAGGTTTGGTGCTGACCTTCTATCGCTTTACGAAAACGCCGCGAACGGCTTACCTTGTGTTTGATTTAGATAAACCTTTTCCGTTCATCGGCCTGTTTACGCAGAACCCGTGGGCGGCTTTAAAGAAGACAAAACCCGTCGGATTATTTTTGAATGCGAATGCAAAGAATTCGTTTTTAAATTCGATCGAGCTTGTTGAAAGTTTAGGTCGAGTTTTAAGAATGAGTCTAGGTAAGGGTGCAGAACTTTGCAAAGTTGAAGTGCGATTGATCCCCAAGCAACCTAATTTCATTGTTAGCAAAGCTAAAAAAACAATATCGTGGTACCCGGTGCAAGAGCTGGCCGAAAATGATCCAACGTATTTAACGAAAGCCGACGAAGAAATGCGCTCAATTCCGTACTTAATGAATCAGTGGGCCGAGCGGCGAAGCGCAACTGGTAAGCAAAAATCGATGGGAGCCGCATCTTCATTAAGTCCGTTTGAGAAATGGAAGAAAAACCGCGAACGCGATATCGAGAAAAAAACTAAGGCCCTTGATGGAATTCAGCTGCAAGTGGAAAAATTTCAGCAAGAGCCTTGGGCCGAAGTAGGCGAGTTTCTAAAAAATGAGGGCTTAAAAAATGTTAAACCCGAGTGGACGCCATACATTAACTTTACGAAAACCGTGTCACAAAACATGCAAAATTGTTTTGATAAAGCTAAAACAGCAAAAACAAAAATTCTAGGCGCAAGAAAGCGCGCAGAATTTATTAAAGAAGAATTGCGTGCGCTTGAAGATTTATCGGATGCACGCTTTCAAAGCTTTTTGCTAAAGCAGAATAACGTAAAAAATAAAATTCCGGTCAGAAAAATTGAAGGCCGCTTCCGCAAACAAACAAGCGAATCCGGAATTGTAGCCTATATGGGAAAAAGTGCCGCGGACAATATTGATTTGCTACGGAAATCAAAAGCATGGGATCTTTGGCTGCATTTAAAAGATTATCCAAGTGCGCATGCAATTATTTTTCGTCAAAAAGATCAGTCGGTCTCTGATAAAGAAATCTCAAATTTTGCAGCTTGGTTAGTGAAAGAGGGCCTCGGCGACAAAAAATCACAAATGGGTGGTAAGTTCGCCGTCGTCATTGTTGAGTGCCGGCACGTCAAGCCACTGAAGGGCGATAAGTTGGGGCGCGTTACTTATCACAATGCTCGCGAAATCTTGATTGCCATATAAAAACTAAATAGAATAGCACTGTTAAAGTTATTAAACTAAGTCATAGAAATTTTGTGACTTTTTTTGTTAATTGTAAAGCGATGGAGTGTTCAGACTATGATCGAAGTTCATAATCTTTGTAAAAGTTATGGTGATAGACAAGCCATTGATCATCTTAATTTTAAAATTGAAAAAGGCGATGTCGTTGGATTGTTAGGTCCAAACGGGGCTGGTAAATCTACAACGATGAAAATTATCACGGGCTTTATGGCCCCCACTTCGGGCGAAGCGCGCATTTGTGGATTTGATGTTTTCGAAAATCCGATTGAAGTTAAAAAAAGAATTGGCTACTTACCCGAGACGCCGCCGCTTTACACCGAAATGACCGTTCAAGACTATTTACATTTTGTCGCTGAACTTAAATTAGTTGATGGCGCCAAAATTAAAGGTCTGGTAGATCGGGCGATCGGTAAAGCGCAATTATCTGCGGTGCGGTCCCGCCTGATTAGAAATTTATCAAAAGGTTTTAAACAACGGGTAGGAATTGCGCAAGCGTTGGTGTCTGATCCAGAAGTATTAGTATTAGATGAACCAACTGTCGGGTTAGATCCAAAACAAGTGGCCGAAATTCGCGATTTAATTAAAGAACTGCGGGGCGAGCACACCATTATTTTATCAACGCATATTTTGTCGGAAGTGCAGGCGACATGTAACAAGGTCATCATT
>JACMNA010000048.1 GCA_014378765.1 Bdellovibrio sp.
AAACAGAACCTATTAACAATTAAGGGGCTCCAATGAAATCTCTTTTTGCATTTGTTACCTTGTTGACACTATCTTTGACATCTTTTGCCATTATAAGTGGTAAGCCCCAAGCGCGTGGGCGACGGAATTTTAACTATGAAGTTAACGGCAGAAATGACTATTATTCATAATCCGGGTGGATTGCTGCTGCCAAGAGCTCCTCGTCCGGAAGAATACACTTTAAAGTATTTATTGAACGGCAAATTATTAGTACTTCCACTTATGATGGAATCGTACATCGTTAGGAAATGATTAAATATGGCAAAAGACTTACTCGACCTTCATGGTTTTAAATCCGATCAAGTTGAAGATGCCATCGACGCATTTTTAATGAAGCTTTCTAACTCGGGGCTGAAACGAGCCCGCATTATGACCGGCAAAGGTACCGGTACGGTGCAATCCATTACGACCAAGTACTTGAAGCTTGCCGGCTACCATTACGCTTTCGAGAAATTACCGAACGGTAAAAACAACGAGGGCTGTTTAGTTATATTTCTAGAATAGAATGGTCAGCCCTTTTTTCAGGTTGAAAAGTAATTTACTCGAAACTGAGTGACGAGCGTAAAAAAAAGGGGCCCGTAGACCCCTTAAAAATGAACTTATCTAGTCCGTTAGTTATCTTTTTATTAAGAAGATAATTTTGGGCTAGAATTTTCTTTATCGAAATAACTCCAAGCGATAATTCCGCCCGCGATTCCTAAAAAGCTAAAAATGTAACGACGTGGATTGGCCCGTACTTGCGAAGAAAAAGCGACGCAAAGGCCGCCCGCCTGACGGATTAAAGGAATTAACGGATCGATAACATCTGTCGCACGCCCTTTAAGAGCACTTAGTTCGGCACGATGTTTTTCGGCCATACCTAACACGTTGTGAACACGCTGGCTTGTGGTCCCTACGCGGTGAGATAAATTTTCAATGGCTGATTCAAAGCGTAAAATGCTTTTTGTTAAAATCTCTTCAGCGCGTCTAATGCCCGAAGATTCTCCAATACTAGGTTGACCGTTCGTTGTGTTTTGATTCATAACATTCTCCTGTTTGTTGCAGTTTAAAAATTTTGAATTGTCTTTTTATTTTTTGAATCTTCACGGGGAACCCCGTTAGATTTTCGTTGCTTTTAATCATCTTCTTTAATTTCTTTAAACTTCTTTGTCGCCAAAGTTCCGCCCTACAACCGCAAAAATGACTGATACAATTAATGAGCTCAACCAATAGCGATCATTTAAAAGTTGGCCTAATCCTAAAACTAAAAAAGCCACAAACGGAATTGTACTGAGAGCCACTAACCATGCAAACACGGTAAGCTGTAGCGAGTGTTTGGCCGTAGTTTCCACCGAGCTCTTTAACTTTTCTTTTACGAGCGTCGCTTTATTAAGCAAAACTTCCTTGGCACTAACTATTGTTTCGCGCAAAGAATCCAGCAGGTAAGTTTTCCCCGCAAGGTTATCTGTATAAGTTTCTGCTGACATAAAAAACTCCTCAAGCGTCCAAGACAAAAGTTCTGCAAACAAAAGGCCACGAGGGCACGGTTAATTTTGTAGGCAATGTTAACTGAGATTTGCTTTTTACAAAGCAGAGTCCGCTAACTTCAGTCGTATTAGTTGCGTTCAGGTGACGTCGATTTAATTTTTGCTAAATAACAATTCAGAATTATCAGCAACGAAGAAAATTTTACTGATGCTAAAAATGAAAATAATTAAAATCGATGAAGTCGTTCGGAAGGCCGAGACGAAATATGATATTGATTATATTAAGTACCCGTCTTTTTCTCGTCGCGAAGGTAAAAACTGCGTGCAGGTTTTGGGCGAAAGGTACCGAATTGCAAAATAGGTAGTTAAACTAAGGCTCGTTAATTGAGTCGTTTGGCTCAACCTGATACAATTAAACTTTTTCCCGACTTTAGCCGAGAAGGTAGTCGGGGTGGATATGAAACTTAATTTATTTATTTCTGCATTGCTCATTTCGTTTAGTGCCCAGCATGCGACCGCGAACGAAGCTTCGTTCGGGCCCGGTGAAACTTCTAAAGATAATTACCGTTGGACATCGTACGCGATTTTTTTCGCGGGCCCCGTCGAAAAATTTGATTATGCCCAACCCAAGGCACCTTGCAACGAAAGTAATTTTGGGGCACTCATGGCCCTAAATATTGGCGGTGGTAAAAAACAAAATATCGTGTGCGTCGGTGGCCGAAAAAATCCGGCGGATGCAATCGATAAACTTCTAGCGGCTCATAAAGCTAATAATATTCCGACAACGGAAGTGGCCGTTAAGCCTACTACCTTCAGTTGGATTCTTTCGTCCGCGGGTGCTCCGGGTCAGATTTGCTCATCACCATCTACTCTTTGTAATCAAAATTATGTCGGAACTAAAGTGGGCACAGCGCCCTGCACTGTTTTTGTTTGCGCTGAAACAAAAGGTGGACCGGTAACGGCCGAACAATCCACACCAACCGTTACCCCATCCGTAGCCCCAACCGCTGCACCACCAGCTTCATCACCGTCGGCAGCGCCAGTTCAATTCGCCGGCGTACAGGGCCCCTCGTTTGGCCCCGGCGATGCCGGTCGTCCGGCAAAAACATTTTATTGGACACGCCCACAAGTATTTTTAAATGGACCCATTCAGTATTTTGATTACGAACAACCGCAAGCGGCTTGCAACCCAAATAAAGTGGGATCACTGATGGCGGTTGATACCGGTGGACCTGCAAAAATTAATATTGTTTGCATCAGCAGCGAAACCAACATTGCCGATTACGTTGAAAATGTTTTAAAAACAGATCCGAATAGTCTTCCGTATGAAGTAGCAAAAACAAAAACCGTTTATAAATGGGTGTTAGCTGAAGAGACGCCACAAGTTGAAGGCGAAATGCGTTTTTGCTCAAGCCCATCTACACTTTGTAATAAAGCATATCTTGGTCAAAAAATTGGAAAAGCGCCGTGCACCGTTTTTCAATGCGCACGCATTGACGGATCGTCGTCTAAAATTGCCGGAAAAGATAAGAAGACCGAAGATAATAAAGAGCTCGAAGGTGCCGAATCCGGCGCAATTGATAAAGCAATTAATAAAGCAATTGATAACGTTAACCGAAATTTGGAAGCGGCCAAAGCTGCATCAGAAAAAGCGGCTGCGGCTGAAAGAGCTCCTGCAACAGCGCCTGAAAAGCCTTACAATGAAAGATCTCATTCAGAATTAAATACCGACAGTAATGGTGATCAATAAACTAGTAAAACGAGATAAGATGCGCAACTTGATGAGCTTCGTAACAATTCTAATTCTATGCGGTTCGGCCCAAGCCGCGCCTGCGGCTAGTCAAGGCATAAATACGCAATTAGGCGACATTCAATTTAAGAATCAAAAAGAACAAGAAAATTCGCTGGTGCGCTCCGTGCAATACGGAAATAATTCGGCGGTCAAATTTGAACATGGCAGCGAGTGCGTACAAAGCTGCCCGTTTGGCTGTTGCAGTGCCGGTAATGATTTAATCGACGAAGGTGGCACCTATTTTTTATTGAATCAACAGTCAATTCTACAAGCGCAATTACACCACGATTCGGCCCTACAAGCCTGCATATCTTCAAACCAACTTTCAACGACGCAAAAAGACTGCTCGGCCGAAATTAAACCAAATTTTCCGACTATTCCCCAAAGTACTTGGCTTGATGACAAAGGCTTATGTAAATCTTCAGCGCCCGCGGCGTGCACAATCATAACTGGTTTTCCGAATAGCCAAGTGTATTCTAGCCCAACCGTAAATTGCAAAATTTCTGGCAAATGCAAAAATGATTTTTTCTCAACGTACACTGCGAATGCTGATGGTTCGGTAACAATTAAAACGAGCGACAGAACAGTTAGACTAACGGTCGCCATGTTTAAAGATAAAAATTTACTGATCGCAGGCGGTATTTCACCCACGCACGCCGAAGAATTGATGGGGAAGTTTAACGATAATATGAAACTTATAAGCAGCGCAAATAGCGGCCTGTCCCCAAGTGGTTTGGCCAACTCTTCTGCACCAGCTTCAGCGGCAGGTTTATCTGCCTCAACAAATACTTACGGCGAAAATGCAGCGCAATTAAATCGGACCGGTCTTGAAAGTAAATCAGACCCAACAAGCTTCGAGACGCTCACCGTTAACTTCAATGGCGAACCGATTCATATTTCGGGAAGCAATATTTTTAAAGTGATTGCAAATCGATATAAGGCAAGCGCCGCTACTTTCTTTCTGACGGAAAAATAAAAAAAACATTAAGCAGCGTGCCGCCAGCGTAAAAGACCCTCGCAGCGATCAAGAATTGTAAGGCGAATATTTTCGCGGTGCTTAAGTAATTCAGCCTTGTCGGTCAGTTGAATAATATTATACAGCGTAACCATTTTGTTCAATTCAACCATTGCTAGTTTTTCAGGGCCTTTACGTAATGGGTATTTAGGCATCGCACCGTTTACGAAGGCCGCGTGATCAACTTGCGCTGTCCAATCAAGTTCTGTTTGCGTTAAATACACTCGCGTACGATCGAGGGTTGGTTCAATCGTCGCCTGCAGGTCATTCTGTGATTCAAAGTTTTGCGATTGAATATCAAGGGCATGAAGTTCAGCTAAAAGCTCTTCGAACCTTTTTTGATTTGGTATACTAATGAAAGGTGCCACCACCGATTTCCAAGTTTCGCAAAAATCAGAAAATTCTAAATTGAGGTTCTTATTGAGAGGCCCAGGTTGCGTCAGGCGATTTAATGTTTTTTCTAACGTGCTGATTGAAACCGCTTCGTCATTGGTTTGTAAGTTCACGCGCATTAATTGATGCGTCCAGCTGGCTAAATTTCTGACTGAACCCGCATGAATCTGCGCCGTTCTAAAATTTAAATGAAAGTTTTCATAAATGCTAGCATCCATTGGGCGATCTAAGTAACGATCAAATTGCCCTTTCGTTCTTTCAATCCGCGGTAGCGAACAATAATCT
>JACMNA010000003.1 GCA_014378765.1 Bdellovibrio sp.
ATTTTGGCGCTTGTAAAGATCACTAGACAAGCTGAAGCGCAAGTAGAGTCTTTTCCAACAAATGTATAAAGCGAAGCTTTATTTTTCTTAAGTTCTGATTCAAATGCAGCAATTGAATCGCCGATTTTAATTGCCGTAACAATGAAGCCCCCGCTTGAGCGAATCCAAAATACGGTGTTCAAGTCATCTTTAATTCTATTTCTTAAAAAATATTTTAGTTTAACTTCATCATCATGAAAAATTTCACCTTCCATGTCGACAATCTGCAGACGTTCAGCCTCAAATGTGCGAACGACAAATTGCATCGCCCAGGCCTGCGATATAAAAAAGTAAATAAATATAAACACAAATTTCATTAAAATACTCCGCCGTCTAAAACTTCAAACGTGCGAAATCTTCGCCAGATGAGAGCCTTTAGAATGAAGGCAAATTTACGAAATAGTCGAATTTATTGACAAAAGCCATTATTGGCCAATTTGGGCTAAGAAATAAAAGTTGAAATTTTGACATTAATTTTCTTTGCAGAAACAGAAACCCCAATCGTTGTAGGTGGTTACATATGTGCTGCTGTTATAGGAAGTCATAATAATCGGACTAAGGGTTGTATTCATACCGTCTGATTTTAATTGAAGGCTTGTCGCAAATGTACTTACGTAGTCCGGAGATATATAAAGAGCCTGATAACTTCCCATCGTACCAAAAAAAGATAAAGCATAAACTAGCTTTCCAGTGAATTTGCCGCTTGAAGCTGAGAGGGTAGCGCCGTTGCCCCGGGCACAAGAGTGTGCGGTGTAACCTGCAGTGCAGGCAGGATATGCGTTTGCTCCAGAAACTACGGAAATAATTTCTTTTTCTACATTTCCAGCGGCAGAAAAAAACTGTGAAAAATTAGACCCATGCGCATTAGTTGCGAATAAAGTATAACTCAATATTAACAATGAAAATTTACGCATCTGAACAGACACTCTTGCCTCCAATCATGTATCGGCAATTTTTCAAACAGTAAAAAGGTTATTAGATGATAAATTTTGAATTTATTTTTTAAGTTGTTTCATTTTGAAACAATAAGTCACCTCCACTACAATCGTGGGCGACTGTAGTGGAGGCGACATTATTGGCCCATTTGGGTCTGAAAAAGCCGTCGGTATTCGCCTGCGCTGGAGAGTAGTTGCTGATGAGTACCTTGCTCAACTATTTTACCCTTTTTTAAGACCAGAATCAGATCGGCATTCTGAATTGTCGACAATCGATGAGCAATAATTAACGTGGTTCGCCCCTTCATTAAAGTCTCAAGACCCTTTTGCACTTGAACTTCACTGACCGAATCAAGCGCGCTGGTCGCTTCGTCAAGAATCAGAATAGGTGCGTCTTTGAAGAAAGCGCGTGCAATGCCCACGCGTTGTCGTTCGCCGCCCGAAAGCAGTCCGCCGCGCTCACCTACGCGTGTGTCGTATTTACCAGCTTGTTGCAAAATAAAGTCGTGCGCGAAAGCTGCCTGGGCCGCGCGATAAACATCTTCCACATTTTTTTCCACAATGCCGGCCTGAATGTTTTTTTCAATCGTATCGGAGAATAAAAAGACATCTTGAGAAACAAGGCCGATATTCTTGCGTAATTCAGAAAGTCTAATATCTTTAATATTATCGCGACCAATCGTAATTTCACCGGCTTGAGGATCATAAAACCGCGCCAATAAGTTAGCTAATGTCGATTTGCCGCTGCCGCTTTCACCAACGAAGGCGATGACCTGGCCTTTTTTAATTGACAGATTAAAATCTTGAATTAAATTTTCTTCGAAGAAAGAAAAGCCAACGTTTCTATAAGTGATGGCGTCCCACTCTTTTGGAAAAGGTTTTGCCGTTGGCGTTTCCTCAATTTCGCTTTTTTCATTCAGTAAGTGAAATACGCGCGCCGCAGCCACACGTGTTTCTTGTACGCGCACGTAAGCTTCTTGAAATTTCTTAATGGGTTCGTTCACTTGTAACAAAGCGGTAATGAACGCAATTAAAGTACCGGCCGTGGCCTGACCTTTAGAAATACGCTGCGAGAAATAAAACATAACCGCTAGAATCAAAAATGTCGCAATAAACTCGGTGATTGGGCCCATCGACTCGATCAAGGCGTTGATACGCCGACGCATGCCAATTAATTCATTACCTTGGTGATTGAGGCGCTCTTCCATCATGCGCTCAAGATTAAAAGACTGAATGGTGCGTACGCCATCCAAAGATTCTTTAATGGTGGCCGTGATTTTTTCTAGTTGCTCGATACCTGATATAGAATACTTGCGAATCCCTTTAGAAACTTGTTTGATAAAAACAGCTAAGACGGGTGCTAAAAATAAAATGTAAATTGTTAGCTGCATATCAAGCACAAACAAATTTCGTAACATGAAAATAAATAGTAACGGCGCACTAAATAAGTCTGCGAACAGGCGTAACCCATCCTGCACGATGCGAATATCGTTCAAAGTTCGACTAATCAGGCCGCCCGCGCCCGAGGCATAGTTATTGTGAAATTTTAGATTTAAACGCATGAACTTCGCTTGTAGTTTCTCACGCAGACGCTGTGAAACTTTTTCGGCCACCATATTCATCATGAAAATATGAAAGTAACGGCTGATGCCAATACCAAACGCTAACGAAATTCCTAACCAAGCCATAGATTTTAATTTTTCAGGATCGGCGGCCGCATCAATCATCTGTTTGATGAATAT
Source organism: Bdellovibrio sp. (assembly GCA_014378765.1). GTDB lineage: Bacteria > Bdellovibrionota > Bdellovibrionia > Bdellovibrionales > Bdellovibrionaceae > Pseudobdellovibrio. The sequence goes on from JACMNA010000003.1 coordinate 2,717, forward strand.
GGCGATGTAACCTTTGCAGGCCGCGCTAATAATGCCTGCAACCGCGATGATAAATAAATTTTTCTTGAACGCGTAAAGCTCTTTAAGTATCGACTTCAATTCAACTGGCATAGATATTTTTTCTGTCTACTTTCCAAGGTACTTTTTAAGATACTGACCCGTTAAACTTTTTTTAGCGGCCATTAGCTTTTCGACTGTTCCGGCGACGACGACGTAGCCCCCACTTTTTCCAGCCTCGGGACCCATGTCGATCACATAATCGGCGCTTTTAATAACGTCTAAATTATGTTCAACCACAATGACCGACCCACCAGCTTCAATTAATTTATGGAGAACTTTCATCAACAATTCAACTTCTTTGAAGTGCAATCCCGTGGTTGGTTCATCAAGAATGTACAGGGTGGCCTTTTGCGTGACTTGAGACAGCTCTTTGGCAATTTTTAGACGCTGTGATTCACCACCGCTTAGAGAATTAGCAGGCTGGCCTAAAGCTAAATAATCTAAGCCCACTTCTTTCAAAACCGACAAGGGCTTTCGGATATTTGGGTGAGCCACGAAAAAATTCATCGCTTCGGCGACGGTCAGCATTAATATTTGGTAAACGTTTTTATTCTGAAATAAAACTTCTAAAATTTCGGGACGATATTTTTTTCCGTCGCAAACGTCACACGGCAAAATAACATTGTCCATGAATTGCATATCGATTTCCTCGTAACCCGTGCCCTTACAAGCCGGGCAACGCCCGCCATCAACGTTCAAGCTAAAAGTTCCGGGCGTGTAGCCTCGTTGTTTTGATTCAGGCGTCGAAGCCATCAATGAGCGTATCGCATCGAAGGCTTTTAAGTAAGTAATTGGCGAACTACGCGCCGACTTACCAATTGGGGATTGATCAATCAATAAAACGTTATTGATACTATCAAAGCCCGTAATTTTTGAATATTCTTGCACTGGTTCATATTCAAGATCAAGTTTCCGCGCGAGCGCCGGGTACAAGGTCTTACTAACCAAAGTAGATTTACCAGAGCCACTGACGCCACTGACAACAACTAAGCGATTAAGCGGAAACTCAACGTCAATATTTTTTAAGTTATGGCCTTTACAACCTTTTAATTCAATTTTGTAACGATAATTTTCGATCTCGACAGGGCGACCTTCGCGCAAAGGCTGCCGTTTTTGCGGTAGCAAATAAGGCACCGTGATTGATTCTTTTGATTCATAAAAATTTTCCGTTCGGCCGGCATAAACAACTTCCCCACCTAAATAGCCAGAGCCCGGGCCCATTTCAATGATATTTTCAGAATTACGAATTACATCGTGATCATGTTCAACGACAACAAGGGTGTTACCTAAATTACGTAAATCTTTTAAAATTGAAATCAGGCGATCATTATCGCGCGGATGTAAGCCCACCGTTGGTTCATCAAGCACATAAAGCGCTTGTGATAATCCCATTCCAAGTTGGTTCGCTAAAATAAGGCGTTGGTATTCGCCGCCCGATAAAGTTCGGGTTTCACGATCAAGTGATAAATAGTGAACTCCAACGCGCATCAAAAAGCTAAGGCGCGCACGAATTTGTTTTAAAACTTCGCCGGCCACATCGCTTTCATAAGTGGTTAATTGTAATTTTTCAAAAAAGCTGCACAAGTCTTCAATTGTTAAACTAGTTAACTGCATAATGGTCTTGCGATGTACAAAAATTGTTTGCACTTCTTTTCTTAAGCGCGAGCCATGGCATTCCGGACATAAGCTGGGGCTGCGGTACCTAGAAATAAAAACACGCACGTGCATCTTATATTTCATTTGTTCTAAATATTTAAATAAGCCAACGACACCAAAAAAATCTTTATTTCCATTCCAAATCAGATCACGCTGTGCTTTAGGAAGATCTTTCCAGGGCTCTTGAGTATTAATTTTTTGTTTCTTAGCAAAAGTTAATAATGATTTTTTATCTTGCTCAGCACTGGGCATTGTAAACGGATGAAGTGCGCCTTGAGAAATTGACAAATTAGGATTCGGAATTACTTTCGCTTCATCGAGCTCTAAAATATTTCCGAAGCCCTAGCAGCATTGGCAGGCGCCCATCGGAGAGTTAAAAGAAAATAACTTAGAAGAAATAGGTGGAGGGCTCCAGCCACAAATGGGGCAAGAAGGCTCTTCACTTAGCTTCAGATATTCTCCGTCAGTCGTCAGAACTAAAGCGCGTCGAGACGTCACGCCAGTCACATACTTAATACTTGCTTCATAGGCTTGAGTTAAAGAGTCGGTAAGTCGGCCTTTTTCACCTTCAGAAAAAGATAGACGATCAATTACTAAATAAAAGCTATCAGCAGGAATACCCTTTTTAATTTGCGCGGGCTCGCCAATATCAATGAGATCTTGAATTTCAAAAATATTTGCATCAGAAGCTTTTTTAGGTTTCTTTTCTTTAATCGTAGTGATTCGTAAAAAACCTTCTTGCAATAAAAGCGCGTGCAGCTTCTTACCTTCAAGAATGCGGGTTGCTTTAGGAATTTCGACCAAAATATATCCACGCTTGTCGGCGAACTTTTCTAAAACTAAATCAGTAGCTTCAGTGGTCGCAATTTTAGTTGCGGGCACATCGTGGTAGGGACAATAGGCTATCGCAATCTTCTCGAATAATAATCTTAAGTAATCTATAATTTCAGTAGTAGTTCCTACCGTTGATCGACTTGATTTAACGGTGTTCTTTTGCTCAATCGCAATCGCGGGCGGAATATTATGAATGCCTTCGATATCAGGCTTCGGGGCCTTATTTAAAAATTGGCGCGCGTAATTCGACATGCTTTCAATAAAGCGCCGTTGGCCCTCAGCAAATAAAGTTTCAAACGCCAGCGAGCTTTTGCCCGATCCGGAAGGCCCACAGATCACGGTTAATTCACCGAGTGGAATTTTAATCTCAATATTCTTAAGATTATTTTGTTTGATACCCCAAATGTGTATTTCTTTACTCATCCATGTCCTGCTTCAAGTGATCTGTTGTTTCCTCAGATCGGCTTGCAGCAGCAGTTGGTTCAGTTCCATCAATGAAGGCCTGTTCAATTACTCGCTTACTTGCCGAATGGGCTAGCTTACCACTTTCAGCATCTATTTTCACGAGTTTGACTCCCTCTGGCATTGAAAAAGATAAAATAGGCTGATTTGTGTGCGCCTCTTTCATGTAGTCAAGCCAAATGGGTAAGGCTGACTTGCCGCCCACTTCACCGCGACCAATAGTTTTTTCTTTATCGAAGCCTACCCAAACACCCGTTGCAATATTCGGCGTGTAGCCCAGAAACCAAGCGTCGACGTAACCATTGGTTGTTCCGGTTTTACCTGCAGTCTCTCGACCGAGTTGCGCGGCTTGTCCGCCCGTACCATTCGGATCGTTGATAACACCTTTTAGCATATTAGTAATGACGTAAGCGGTTTGCGGCCGAATCAACTGTTCAGGGTTATCAAAAAATAAATGCGAATCAGTGCCTTCAGATTCTTGCGCATTCTGTAAGAAGGCTTTTCTTTTCGCTTCGAAGTCTTCGTCTATTTTTTGCGTCTCTTCCGTAAAGCGCGCATCTAGATTTAAATTCTCCAGTAGCACTTGACCTTTGCGATCAAGAACTTTCTTAACTATTAAGGGGCGGGTACGAAGACCCATACGGCCAAATTGAGAAAATACTTTTGTCATTTCATAAAGCGTTAAAGAGCTTGAACCCAAAACCAAAGTGAAATCTGGATTTAACTTCGAAAAAACCCCTAAGCGCTGGGCAAATTCAGTCGCAAACGGCACGCCGATATCTTCCATAATTTTTACCGATGGAATATTAAGAGATTTCACTAAGGCATTTCGCATGGTGATTTCACCATTAAATTCACGGCCATGGTTAGAAGGCTTCCAAACTTTTTCATCGCCTTGGCCCTCTTCATCGCCGGCCTGCTTATAAATAATCGGGGCATCAATAATCGGAGTCGATGGATTATAATTTTTTTCTAAAGCCGCGGCGTAAATGATCGCCTTAAAAGCCGAGCCCGTTTGACGAGCGGCTTGAAGCGCGCGATTAAATTCATTGCGCGCAAAACTGTATCCGCCAACCATCGCTAAAACTTCTTGAGACTTTTGATCGAATGAAAGTAATGAACCTTCAACGACCGGCTCCTGATCAAGCTCAAGCGTTAAATGTTGAGTGACGGCCGGAAGTTTGGCCTGATCTTTTCTTTTTTTTGCCCACTGAAACTTGTCGCTAGTTATTTTAACTAAAATGACGTCGCCTTTTTTAAGGGCCTGCGAAGGTTTTTTTAATAAATCATTTTCGGGCTTTTTATCAAAGTTGGGCTTACGGGCCCAGGTCATGCTATCAAATTCAATCATTCCGGTCGCCTCGGGCAGCCGCACTTCAACGTAACCTAAAGTATCATCGGCATGAGTAACCACGCCTTCGTAAGAAGTTCCAACTGTTAAAAACGAGGGTAATTTTTCGGAAGAGCTCGCGGTATTAATTTTTTCTTTTTTATTTTTCTTAGTGGCGTGCCATTCGATTTCAGCAAAATTGCCGTCCGGCAAAATTATTCTTTCGGGGTTAGATTCAGAAATTAATTTTGTGCGCAATTTTTCTAGATAGGCATTGATCTCATCATCTGACTTTAGCGAGGCTAATGGACCACGAAAACCCTGGCGCTTATCTAATTCTTTGAGTCCCTTTTTAACGGCCTCATTAGCGGCTTTCTGCATTTCTAAATCAAGCCCGGTATAAACTTTAACGCCCTGATCAAGAATTACATCTTCACCAAGTTGTTTAACCAAAAGCTGACGAACGGTTTCTAAATAAAATGGCGCCATAACTTCGTAATCTTCACGTAAGTAAACCTTAAGGGGTTGTTCAACCGTAACCTTAGCCTCTTCTTTTTTGATGAACTTAACTTCGGCCATACGATTCAACACATAACGCTGGCGTTCTTTCGCCCGAGACGGATTTTTAACCGGCGAAAAATCAGATGGAGCTTTCGGTAAGCCGGCCAACATTGCCGCTTCGGCCAAAGTTAATTGCTTCGTCGGCTTTTTAAAATAAGTTTGCGCGGCCATTTCAATTCCGTAAGCGCCCTGACCAAAATAAATTTGATTGAGGTAAAGATAAAGTATTTCTTCTTTAGTTAAATTTTCTTCCATTTGAATGGCCAAAAGAATGTCGCGAAGTTTTCGCGTAAAAGTTTTTTCATTAGATAATAGAAGGGTTTTGGCAACCTGCTGAGTAATCGTAGATCCGCCCTGAACATTTCGACCCGCGCGCATATTGGCTAATGCGGCTCGAAAAAGGGCGCTGGGGTTAATGCCCTTATGCTGAAAAAATTGGTCATCTTCGGCGGCCAAGAAAGCGTTGATCACAACTTGAGGAATATCTTTGTAAGGTATCAACACGCGGCGTTCGCGAAAGAACTCACCAATTTTTTTATTATCGCGATCGTAAACTTGCGAAACTAGCAAAGGCTTATAATCTTCAATTTTAATTATATCAGGCAAAGTTTTTTTAACCGAGGCGTAGGCTAAGTACAGACCTAAAACACTGATTAATACTAACGCAAAAAACACGATAACAATTTTTTTTATCATTCTATCCCCACGGAAAATTCAATATTTGAATCTATGTTAAAGCGTAGCACCCAACAGCGCCCGCGTTGAGTGAAGACGAAGCTAGCCTCGACAAAAGTTTATGCATACAATGTGGTTAGTTTGCAGACGGAGACGTTGCTTCAGAACTAGATAGTGACTTAAAGCCAACAATGCTTTTCTCACTAACGATCGCAACCGAATAATGAGGCGGCAGAAACCAAGCAATAGCTTCTAAGATACCCTGATGTTCAGCATCTGGTGGCGAACCTAAAGACTCCAACGAAAAACACAAATCATAGTTTAGACCATCAGTCGAAATCATTAAGATGCGTGGATCAAAAACACTTTGATCCGTAAAAAAGTCTTTCAGCACTTTGCGAACATAATTAGGAAGATATTCTAAAGTGGGCGGGCCCGCTTTGATCTGATCGGGTTGATCAAGAATTATTTCCTTAGCGCGAGTTTCGACTTGGTATTTCATAAAAAAACCAGTTTCACGAAATGACCAAATCATACCGTAAGAAAAAACATAATCAGGGTAGGGCATTCGTTTGGGATTGACCACTAGGCCAATACCCCGCGATGAAAGCCAATGAAAAATTCTTTGGGCTGAATCTATTTTAGCTTCTGCGCTGGGAGCACTAAAGATCTCGGCCATTAAATAGGGCCAGCCATCGGGCCCTTGCTGGGGGTCTTCAGTCAAAATTTTTAAATTAGTTTCAGATAAAAGTTTAAAAAACTTTTCGTCCCATTGCTGATTTCGATTTTCTTCAACGACCTTAAGATGCTCAACTAACATTATTTGCTCAACCATTATTGTTTAATGACCACATTCTGCACGATGTACAAAGTTTTATTTCCAACTTTTCGTATCACATCACCGGCTGGCGTTTTTTTCAACTCACCATCGCGGCCAATGACCGGAATTAAACCCTGCGGTGTATTTGACACCGTCTTAAAAATAACAGGTGCATCGTTTGGGTGCATGCGAACGCAGCCGCCCGATGCGCGTGAGCCCAATTTGCCTTCGGTACCAGCCGGCGCTTGATGGGTGGCAATACCCGCTTCAAAAAACACGGCGAAGGGCATCCAAGTTTTCCAAAGTTTAGAAAAGTAACGTTCATCTAATGCTTTCACGTCGAAGTAACCGGTTGGGGTCGTAGACCAGTAAGCGCGGCCCGAGCAGTGATCGGCTTTTGGATCTTGACCAGGCTTACAGCCTTCTTCAAATTTTTCTCGGCCCGTAGAAACTTTAGATATGAATTGTAGCTTACCATTTACGAACAACCGTAACGTTTGTCGTTCGCGACCCTCATTTGATTTGTTAATGACGATGACATTAGTGAATTCGTTCATCCAAGGGTAGGTTTGAAAATCTGATTCTTTAAAAGCACGCATTACAAATTCAGGCGGTGGCGTCGATGAGCTTTCAGCTTTTTCCCAAACTTGCGCCCCTGCACTTAAACTCAAAACTATTATTAAAAACATGAAAGAATGTTGAAGCATAAGACCCCCGTCAATGCGAACCATGAGTTACCACATTTTTAGCTCTGACGGAAATTTCGTCCCAACTCTAGGGGCAAGCCTGTAAAAATGGTAATGGGGCGACTAATTTTGTTACAGTTTTCAGTTCGAAAGGCCCCTCATTAATAATACATAAAATGCATAACAAAATGAATATCATTCATTTTACAAATTATGGCCTGAAGCTTACAAGAGTTTCAACAACAACCAAACACAAAGGAAACTTTATGAAATCATTAATCTTTGCAGCATCTTTATTAACTTCAGGCGTAGCTTTCGCAGACGGCTTTGCTTGCACGACCGCCTCTGGTCTTAACGTTCAAGTGTATAACCACACTAACGCCAACGTTGGAACTCGCACGGCATCAGTGATGATCATCTCTGATCAAAGCATTTTAGCCGGTAACAAAACAGTTGCGCGGTTTACAGACGCTAACGGAACTTTGACATCGTCAGGTGCAAGATTTGAAGCCAATGTTGATTTACGTTTCAACGATAGCGCCCGAAAAGGCGAATTATTAGCGGGAACTAAGTTAGGAAATATTGATCGCATTTACTTAACCGTTGACCACAATTATGCAAAGCCAGTTGAAGCTGGCAAAATCTTATCTGCAGTTTTACAGATTGTTAAACGTGATGGCGGCGTCATTGAAGAAGCGGCTAACTGCCTTCGTTACTTGAAACAGTAATATAATGCCATAATTTCAAAACGAAAAATCAAAACACGAATTATAAAAAACCCTCTCCAAAAAGAGGGTTTTTTTGTTAGAGCAGGCAACCTAAGGCCACACTTAGAAAAATTACACGTATGTAAAAAATCTTAGCCCGTTAATTGCATAATTCATGGTAAGTCCTTGCACGATATCAATAAATTTTTAAGAGGATGGATGCAATGACAAAGAATGTATTAAGCAAAAGCTTGGCAGTTATTTTAATCTTGTTATCAGTGCCATTAGCGGCCCAAACCGTTGAAGATTACAACAAAGCCCTTATTGAAAATGGCGTTGCTTGGAAAGCCGGAAGCAGTACCTACTATCCTTCTTTTTATACCGGTTTTGCCCCGCGCGTAGAAGATCCTAATAAAATTCACTTTCATTTAAGTCGCGGCAATCAACTTCGTCTTACAACTCCACTCGATGAAAACACCGTATTAACTTATCTTTACGGAATGAAAAGTCGCGAAGTTTTATTTGATATGGCCGTTAACGAAAAACTCATTAAATTAGAACAACAAAATCAATTAGGTTTGTTCAAGTCAGTTCTAAATTCTCCAGCTTATTCAATTACGCACCTTATCGGCCAAAATAATTCTGGCGCCGTTTCTAAAGAAGAATTCTATAAGCAGAGTTTAAACCTAATTGAGAAGTTAAATCCGGGTCGCATTTTTTCAATTCGCCTTAACCTTACTAACTATATCAGTCGTTGGAAGACTCAAGTAGAAGAAGCTCAAGCTGTTGGAAGCCTTGCTGATTACGCGACAAAAAATCCAGAAAAAGCGATCACTTTAATTAATGATTTATTACCGGGACGAGTTAATGCCTTTAACTTAACGTCAGAGCTTAAAGCGAAATTAAATGAAGTGGGCCAAGCCGTTTCAAGCCCTGAAGCCTTTGTCACTAAATCTGTTGAGCTTTTGCAGCTAGCCACTCAGAATCGGTATTCATTTAAAGTTTTACGTAATGGTCAATTATTACCTAGTCTGTATAAAGATGGTTCTGGGCAAATAATTCTAGAATACCCTGAGTTGACCGCAATCTATCCGAACGGATCGGTTAAAGATTACACGAAAGATCGCGATGGAAATCAAATTCCAATTATTCGTGAACCAGGTGTAATGAATTTCGTTGCCCGAAGTTATCATGACGTTGACCACATACGTTCAGAGCCATTCTATGGCTTCATTCCAAAAATGGATTACACGGACACAGGAAATGGTATTCATAACCCGGCCGTTCGCACGTACTTAAAAAGTGCTATTTATAAAAACTTATTTCAGATTTTAAATATTCCGACCAATAACGATACTTTGTGGGTCGTTTCTCGTGGTGGCGTCTCACACGGTTGTACACGCATGTCGGCGGGTCACGTTTTAGAAGTTCGAAGTATATTTCCCTCTGCTAATAGCAATATGAAAAAGCTTACTTACTTTGGTAATGCCTCACAAGACTACGATGTATTCGATATTAACGGTGATGGCCGACCGGAAGTTATGGGCGTTAAATATTTCTTAGCTTACGCAATTGCCTCTGATTCTGGTGCGGGCTATCGTGAAGGTGCCGGAATGATCGCGCAATCATTCGATCGCGATAAGTTTTACGCTTTCTTATACGGCCAAAATCAATTTCGAATTGAAAACGGTAAATATATTTTTATTAACCCGTATGTATCTCAATTCATTAAGTCTAAGCTATCAGATCAACGTGGCAAACCCTTTAGCGTGCGCATGATGGGAGAATTTGAGCTTTACGAACAAAACTACGAAAAAGATAAAATGCAATTTTACTCAATGTCGAGTTCAGAGACAAGCTCACTAGGTGGTTCAAGCGACATGGCTAGTTCTGGCAAGCAGCTCGTTCGAATTTTTGGCCG
>JACMNA010000049.1 GCA_014378765.1 Bdellovibrio sp.
CCCGTGCAATTACTTCGATTCGCTAACCGTGTGCCTTTGCAATTCGATAAATCAGGTTGCGCGATCACGTGGGCGATTGAAAGTGTTAACTGGAAATCATACGGGCTGCAGCAGCCAAAAGAATCTTTACCCTTAGGCCCTTACGTTTTCGCGGTTTCGGTCGTATCACCTTTTATTAAGTTTAAGAATGCGTCGAAAGAAACTATCGATGCCTCCGAAGAGCTGGTTGAAGAAATTCGCCGCGCACTGATGCAAGCCGGGCAAAAACTTTCTCGGCATATTAAAAGCGAAATGCGCGAAGCTGATTTAGAACGAAAGTTAGCGCACATTGAGCAATTTGGGCCCATTCTGGTCGAAAAATTAGTCTTGTTGGCCGGAGCTAGTGACGCCCGAAAGAAAAAGGCCGAGGAAGGGCTTAAAAAAATCTTGGGCCGTGATTCAGCCGAAGCCATTAATCAACTAGAAGAAGCGCAAACAAAGTTAGCGCAACAAAAGCAAAAAGAAGCAAAGCGCCAGGGTGGAGATAATGAACCTAACCCAGAAATGGCCTCTGATGCGGTTGAAATTAAAAAAGTCGTAAAGAAAAAGAAATAGGTGATTTATGGTCGGTTTAACAAAAATTAGAGAATTAAAATTAGACATTCCTAAAGAAGCAAAGAACTTAGCCGAAAGAATGCTCAAGGATTTAGAAAATTCAAAGCGTCCATACCTTGAAGCCGTTAAAACATCTTTAGATAATTCTGAGTATAACGCCAAAGTTGGCTACTTAACTCCGGGTGATAAAGTTGTACGTACGGAATTAAATGTTTCGTCGGTACAAAAATTAGCGCGCGTGGTTTTTATGCTTGAAATTTTATTACGAAACTTAGATATCGGCGCCGTCAATACGAAGCGTGAACTTTACTATATCTGTAAAGGTTTAATTAAAGGTAACACTCGCTACAAGCCTTTAGATTTCGAAGGCCAAGAAGAGTCAGATTCCATCATCGACTTTATTGGTGATATGCTTGAAGTTTACCGCGAAGAATTAAATTGTTTTGCCAATGACCGCGGCGGACAAACTTATTCGCAGCAGCTTGTGGTCACCGAGACTTTGCCCGACGGTACTAAAGCTAATGTTGATTTATCAACACTAGGTACATCGCCTTTTCAGCCGAAAAATAAACCACAGGCTCTGAAGCTAAAGGCTAAAAAGAAAATCGATTTTTGCCTAGTCGTCGAATCAGAAGGTACCGCGGGTACTTTGCAAGCCATGGGTTTTACGAAACGTAATAATTGTATTTTGATGGGTGCCCAAGGGGTGCCTTCCAACGGAGTTCGCGGTTGGTGTAAACTGATTGAAGATCAGTTAGACGTTCCGATGTATTTTTTCGGCGATCTCGATGCGTACACGATGCAAAATATCTTTAGAACTTTAAAAGCTGGCTCAGCCGCATCTTTAATTCGTAATAGCGACTTCTCGGCGCCCAACGTTCGATTCTTAGGGGTGTTACCCGGTGATGTTAAGAAATACGATCTGCCGCATTACAATGTAAAAGAGTCAGATCCACAAGAAGCCCGCGCTTTGAAAAAAGCAAAGGATGCACTTGAGAATGATCCGTTTTTCCGAGATAAGAAAAACCGTGATCTTTCCGATATCTTACGTTGGTTAATTAAAGAAAAGATCCGTTGCGAGCAACAGAGTTATTTCTCGGTTGATCCGCGTGATCCGATCAAAACCGAAAAAATCATTTTAGAGAAAATCAAAAAAGGCGACTACGTTTAGCTGATTATGTTTAAGGGTAAAATTTAGTTCTTGTGTTCCCCTAAATTTCTAAGCTAGCGTTAAGCATCATAAGGAGACTTTATGAAGCTTTTTAATTCTATCTTTTTTACCTTATTTTTTTCGATTTCAGTTTTTGCAACCCAATCACGGTTTACGCGCGCACTTGTGTTTGGCGACTCGCTTTCTGATGTAGGCACGTACTCGCCTTGGGCGGGCACTAAGGGTGGCGGTAAGTTTGTTACTAACCCTGGTCAACTTTGGATTGAAATCGTCGCTGGCTACTTAGGACTTCCGATGAAAGAACGTGCGCACGAAGGTTACGGCATTCCGTATACTTACATTGGCGGATTTAATTTCGCGCAAGGTGGAGCTCGCATTTCGTTACCGGGTGAAGTTGTGATGACTTCCGATCAGGTACCTTTAAAATTTTCGGCGCGGTCTTTGGCCGATCAGGTGAATGTGTTTTTTGCGGATAAAAAGCTTGCGCCGTTGAGTGAAAATGACCTGGTGTTCATTCAGGGGGGCGCCAATGATATTATTTTGCAGCTTGATGTGGCGTACGCAAAAAATGGTTTAGAGAAAATTGTTCCTAAAATTCAAAAAGCCGCTGATGACTTAGTGAAGCTGATTGTAAAATTGCAAACGGCCGGGGCCAAGAATATTGCGATCCAAAATTTGCCGATGGTTCACAAGGCGCCTCGGTTTATAAATCTTCCGGCGGCGAAGAATCAGATTGTTGCGACGCTGGTTCAGACTTTTAATACTCGATTGGCTGAAGGGTTAGTAGATAAAGACGTTTTGTTGATTGATATGTATTCTTTTGATCAGACTTTTAATGATAACTATGTACAGCTTGGGTTTGAGAATGTGACTCAACCGGCGTGTCGGTTGAAAGATTTGATGGGCGGCCTGGCGCTTTTCTGTACGGGGCAGACCTTAGTAAAAGATGGTGCCGATATGACTTATAAATTTTCGGATGATGTGCATCCTTCTACGGGGTACTCGAAAGTAATTGGGGATTTATTTTGGGTTGGTCTTCGGGCGAAGTATGGGTTTGAGTAGGGAAGTACTCGATACGTCGTTTGTCCATCTATGTGAGTAGTCTTCAGACGGCCGTCGTGGCCGTCTGATCAATAAAAAAAGGGGATTCGTTTGGATTCTTTTTCTATTTTATCAACCTATTTTGTTTTCAGATCTAACTTAATTTTTATTTTATCTTCGATTAATTTGTCGCCTAGGGCTGATACCGATTTGAATTGGGCCGAGTTGTAAACAATGTCGTACTTGGTTCTGTCTTTGATTTCGGTTTCGGCGGTTGCGGTCCATTTTTCGTTTTCTTTTATGACAAGGGCTTTAAATTCTTCTGGGTTTGTTTTGTCTTTTATTTTTAAGTCGCCTTTGATTTTATAATTGGGTTCACCGGCTTTCGCGTCTTTTATTTTTTCTACGCTGGTTATTTTAAATGTGGCTTCTTTGTATTTTTCTACACCGAAGAAATCGGCTGATCTTAAGTGACCTTGTAATTTTGGTGAATCGTTTGTTTGTAACGTCGGCATATCTAACACGAAGTGTCCGCCAACTAATTCTTCGTTCTTTAATTCAACTTGCCCTTCTTTGATGTTGATCGTGCCGTCATGCGATTTTCCGACGCCGTAACCGATCCATAAGACTTTTCCTTCGACGTCCTTTTTAACGGCGGTTTGGCTGGCAATTGCGTCTTTAACTTTTTTAGTTATTTTTTTGGGTTGGGCTACGGCTGTGCTTGCTATTAAGGCAACGGCTAAGATGATGCTTTTCATTATATCTCCTACAAGGTTTTTTATATCGACGATGACAGTATCTAACACATTTGTTTCTGGCGCTTATCTGACCATATTTTTGTTAGAAAGCAATACCCAGGTGCATTTCGGGGCAATTTATTTTGGTCTTATCTTTGTATATATACCAGTTGTCATTCTTAATTGGTGGCATTATGACTTGTTTCTTCGGGCCTTGCGACCAAAAGGTCTGAGAACTGAGCAGCTTTTAAAAATTAGATCCTAGGGGGATTTTTCATGAAGACAGCCGTGCTTAAAAAATCGATTCGACAAGCTTTGTTGCCAAACTTTTTTAAAATCTTCATTTTAATTACGACCGTTCTTTTAGCGTCATGTTCAAAAGATGATAAGAAAGAAAAGTTAAATCCACTTTTAGCCGACTCACAGAATATTATTAGCACGCGTCCGCAAAATTCAACGCAAATGATTGTGATTTTGAAATTGAAGCATGCGGCTTTACTTGAAGCCTCTCCACTTAAAGATGGTAAGGCCGTTATTGACCCGGCCGCATTAGCCGCCATCACTAAAGAGCATGACGAAACAGTTGCGGCCTTGGGTGCATTGTCTGCAGAAATTCAAGTGCTTTACCATTACAAGATGGTTCTGAATGGTATTGCGATCTTAGCGCCTATTTCTTTAGCCGATAAATTAAGTGGCATTGGACAAATCACTTACGTTGAATCATCGGGTAGTTTTGCTGCACCTCAAAAAATGGAATTATCAAATTCAATGGAACAACCTCCATTCGCAGAACGCAATTCTTCTAAATTTATTGGGGCCGAAAAATTAAATCAGATGGGCATCACCGGTAAAGGCGTTAGCGTTGGTATTATTGATACCGGCATTGATTACACGCATGCCATGTTTGGCGGTGCTGGTACAGAAGAAGCATACAAGGCCATCAACCCTTCAGTGATGCCGGCGCCGGGTTATCCGAATATTAAAGTAGTTGGTGGAATTGATTTAGTCGGAACGGTATACGACTCAAACTCGCCTGATTTTGCTAAGCATATTCCAAAGCCTGATATGAATCCGCTCGATGAAAGCGGACACGGAACTCACGTGGCCGGTACGGTTGCAGGTCTAGGCGATGGTATTAATACTTATAACGGCATGGCGCCCGATGCAAAGTTGTACGCGATAAAAGTTTTCGGTGCGGACGGCTCGACCGGTGATGCGGTTGTTATTGCGGCCTTAGAATTCGCGGCAGACCCCAACGTTGATGGCGATGCCAAAGATTCTTTAGATGTTATTAATATGTCTTTAGGAAGTGGTTACGGTAATCCGCATATTCTTTATTCAGAAGCGATTACTAATTTAGTTAAAGGTGGAACCGTGGCGGCCGTTTCAGCAGGTAACTCGGGCCACAAAGATTATATCGTTGGTGCGCCAGGTACTTCTGATAAAGCGCTTTCAGTGGCGGCCTCAGTTGATAACGGAGACCAAAACTGGAAATTTAACACTTCAAAAATTCACTTAGGCTCTGAAATATTATTAGTTGAAGCCATTGAAGCGGCAACGACTAAAAAAATTGCTGATGCGGGCAACGTGACGGGACCATTAGTTTACATTGGATTAGCAAATGAAGAATTAACGGCCGAGCAAAAAGCGGCCGTTAGCGGTAAAGTGGCCTTAATCGATCGCGGCGTGGTTGATTTTAACACTAAAGTAAAACGCGCTTTCGAAGCAGGCGCTATCGGAGTTGTCGTTACTAATAATAAGCCGGGTTCCCCATTAGGCATGGGCACAAAAGATAATTTTCCTATTCCGGCCATTATGATTGGTTTAGATGCCGGCGTAAAAGTAAAAG
>JACMNA010000050.1 GCA_014378765.1 Bdellovibrio sp.
GCTCAGGCTTTACAATCACAAAAGTCCAATGAAAATAAAGACAATAATTCCGATGCTAAAAAGTCATTTCAGTCAATTTTAAATAAAGCCATGCACGGCTAGGCTTACTATTTTTTTGTTAGTACTACCAGCCGCCGGCTAAGCATTTTTTTTGTTGTTACTTCCTTTGAAAATGTTAGTGTGGTCAAGTTTTTCGTAAAGACCAAGCTACTAGATTTTTTTCAGGAGTGCTTTTATGTTAAATTTTTTGCCGTTTTTCATCGCCTTGTTCATAATTTTCGCATCACCTCAACCATCCCAAGCGCAAAGTATTTCGCAAGATTTCAAAAGTTCGCAGCTTACTTTTGATTACTTAGCCAGTGACGGAAGTTATTGGTATGATTGCAAGCATACGCAAGGCAAAGAGCCTCATGCTTGGGTTGTCACCTGTCAGAATTATATTTTCCATTTGCATTTATTATTATTTCAATACATCCGACCGAATGAAGCTACTTTTGAACTTCACTATTGGGCCGACGAAGTTTCATTGTTAAAACAAAGTCATACGCAATCAACTTGGCTAACGGTCGACAAAGAAGCCAAAGCCAAAAGAATTATCGCCTACTTAGGATTCGGAGATGATACGAGCCAATTACGTCTGGGAGTTGAATTAACTAAACCACCCGGCAAACGTTAGTTATTCCACTTCAAAAAAAACCGCATTTAAGGAAATTTTCCTTACAAACAGTCTGTTAATTAACAATAAGACCGTTTCATCAACGGCATACAATTTGATGCAAATTTGTTACTATGAATTTAAAAGAAAAATTTTTCCAATTATTTCAATCAAAAACGCAGCACCTTAACATCGATGAGCTTAATGCCGGTACCGGCTTTATGTTGAGCTTGTCTGATTCGATCAGTTACCTGCAGAAAAAAGGTTATACTGAAAATTTGGTGCCAGAATTTGATCATTTTACCGCACGATCGGGCGAAATGAAAATAAATCCAAAAGATTTTTTTATTGATGAAATAGTTCGTTTTGAAGTGGCCTCAGATCCTGACGACAACTCAATTTTATATGCCATTACTTGTGAAAAAGAAAATATAAAGGGTCTCTACGTTGAATCCTACGGAACTTACCACGATGAACTATCATCGACCATGTTAGCGCGAATAAAGTTTTGCCGCGAGCAACGTAAAACGCCGAAACACTATGCCGGCAAACCCCAGTCTTTCGAACCTGAGGGGCCAGCGTAATATTCCAAGCCTAAAAGGCCGCGCCGTATTCGCCTTAAGCTAAGACAATATTCTCTAAAATAATTAACACGATACCTATAATTGATCCGCCGGCAATCACGCCAGCGCAAAGTGTTTCTTGGTTGGCGACTAAAACGCGAAAGCCCAAGCTTTTTTCGTCTTTATAATTTTGCCGAGCTAGCCAGAAAACTAAGGCGCCAATTGCCATCGCGAGCGAGTTCGTAAATTGAAGAACGAATGCCAAGCCAAAGCCCACGGCCGAGATTGGAAAGCGGCCTTTGGTTCGTTTGTTTAGAATCTCGAATACAATCCCTAGAACGGCCCCAATAAGTACCGCCCATTGCGCTGTCGGATGAAGGGTACTTAAACCCTTCGTTAATACTTCGGCCACCGCTTTCCAAATTGAAGCTCCTGGCAGCGGCAGCTTTTCGCTAGTAAATAAAGAGATATCATTATGAAAAAGCGAATAGAAAACCGGTACGGCGATAATCGCGCCGGCAAAAATACCAAGCACGTGGCCAATGGCCTGGTGACGAGGCTTACCACCCAACATATACGAAGGCTTGATATCCATTAATAAATTGCTGGCATTTAAAGACACTTCAGAAGTGATTCCGGCCGTCATCAAATTCGTTGGAATATTGCCGGGCGATAGCACGCTGTACGTAATCTGCGTAAGCTTTCCAAGCGCACCACCGGGCGTGATCGCCGTCAAACCGGTTGAAGTCACCGCAATTAAAGTAAACACAAACACCAACGGAATTGCAATTATGCCAAGAATGTAGTGAACGCCAAACCAGGTGTGACCCAAGTAAACCGTGATAAAACCAATAATCGGAATACCAACTACGAAAATCCACATCGGTAATTCAATATTTTTTAATGGATCATGTGCATTTTTATCTTTCTTCCGTGTAATTTTTTTGAAAGATTCTAAAATCATTCCTGGTTTCGAGAAAAAAGAATAAAGTGAAGCAGTTGTCATCATGGCGGCTCCACCCCAAAGTGACCACATCGTGATACTTTTGAAAGTTGCATGCGCAATGACGCCCGTTGAAATAAAGTAAGGAGCTAAAATAAAGTAATTTATAAACCCACCTAACAACAATGACATGGCGGTTTTCATGTTCATTAGTCCGCCCGTCCCCATCATAACGATTGATGTTTCCATTTGAATCGTTAAATCTTTTAATGGCGTATCGAAAATCTTAGGCGTTGCAAATTTATAAATGAAGCTATCCCAATATTCGGGTAAAGTTATAAACTTAAGTTTTAAAGTTTCCATCATTTTTTCGCTACGTAACAATTCAATTAACCCCGATAAGCCGGCACCGTAGAGTAAGATTTTTGCTTTAAATAAACCTTCACGTTCATCATCACCGTGTAAGCCGTCTAAAACAATGGCGGCCGCCCTACCCTCTGGAAATGGCATTTGCTCATCGTTAATGTAACGCTTCTTTAACGGAAATGCGAACAACACGCCTAATAATGAAAGCACAATGATCCACCAGAAGCACTGCCACATGGGTATCACTTGGCCAGTAACCATCATATAGGCCGGAATTGAAGCCATTAACGGCGCCGTCATGTAGCCTGCACTCGTGGCAATGGATTGCATTGCGTTGTTTTCTAGTATCGTCATCTCTTTACCGATTTTTAGTCGGGCTAAAACTTTAAAAAGAGCGAACGACAAAATAACGGAAGTAATTCCCACGCCAAGCGTCCAACCGGTTTTGATTCCAACGTAAAGATTAGTTAAACACAAAACCATGCCCAATAGCATACCGGTTAAAGCCGATCGCAAATTTAATTGCGGCATGTCGCCCTGATAAACGTTTTTTAACCACCACTCGTCTTTTTGCTCGAGGGTCATTTCGCGCACTTGATCGTCAGTCAGTTCTTTTATACCCGGGCCGGCCATAAAACCTACTTTGTTATGTTGTTTAAGCTAAAAATTGTTTTAGCTTTCCATTTTTAAAAAAGACGATCATGCCCGACCGGACTCAGCTTGTTAAGTAGAATTTTTAACTTTTAGAGCAGCTTAAATTTCATACGATTCATTTAAACCTTAGACTGAATTTTGTATCAAAGATTAGTGAAAGCCAATTATCGAAGTATAAACGGTAATCAGAAGAACTCCTCGCAAAAGGGGTTCTTGCTATGTGCAAGCAAAAAGCAAATTTAATTTCTAATAATTAATTTTTATAAAGCTCGATGAAAGCATTTATTTTATCTATCGGCGCAGCCGTTTGAACGAATTGCGCCAATTCAGTGAACGATCTAAACATATTTTTAAGGGGCATTGAGTCTGCCTTCAAATCTAAGTGACGCTCAAGGCATGTTACAATTTCCACGGCATCTAAGCTATCAAGTTGCAGAAGTCCCGTGCCACCAATGACCGGGTCAGAATTTTGAATTTGGGCAACCGTAACTCCGCGCACGCGACATTGCTCAATCACCATTTTCTTTAAAGAATAATTTAATGATTCCATTTCAACTACCAGGTCCTTAAGAATTTTCTGTCCATCGGAATCGCCAACTTGAGATCAAGCAAGCTACCAACGAAAATCCCAGCAGCCAATAAATTCGTGGTAAAATGGCCATTAAACTAAGCTTTCTAACAAATAAATCAAGGTACGCTTCTAATCCCCAATAAAGCGGTGAAAGGGCCGACACTTTTTGCATCAAATCAGGCATCACGTAACTGGGGATCATAACGCCACCGATGATTGCTAAAATAACAACGCTAAAAGCGCCAAAGGCATGCGCTTGTTCGGAGGTCTCGGCGAAACATGAAACTAATAGCCCGTAAGAGGTTGCGGCCCACGCACTAGCGAACGTGATAGCCGCTAAAGCCCACCAGTCAAAGTTAAGATCAAGTTGCAGCCCCGTCAATTTGGGTAGAATAAAAAGACCTACCGCTAGCATAACCGCAAATTGCAGCACGTTGATGATGAAAAACGGAATGATCTTTCCTAGTATAAGATGCCATTTAGTAATCGGAAAACTCAGCAAGCGTTTAAAAACTCCCAGGCGGCGATCGCGAATCATGCTATTTGTTAAAGGAATTAAAATAAAAAACATTCCAAATAAAGACCAAGCGGGCACCGTTTGTTGAATAGGATTCGGTAAGACAACTCCGCCCAAAGCACTCTTTGTAACTAGGCCCGAAAACTGACTAACATCGGTAATTTTAACATTCAGCGCGCTGCCTTTAAGTTCGGAGCGAAGGCGCTCGATAAGCATGCCTTGCAGTGAAAGTAACAAATGGCTTTCAACGAGCGTTCGTGAAGATTGATCTAATAAAGGATCGAATAATATTTGAATTTGGTCCACAGGTAACAAAGACTTCGCCGCCTGTAGTTTTTGAATTGTTTTATCAATATTACTGGGTAAGACCAAAACTAATTCAGCCTCTGACTTCTCTGGCAACTCCGCAACGATATGCAGACCGTAATTAAATTTTTTAAGCTTATTGGTAAGTTGTGCGCAGCTTGAAGGGCCCGTGCAGGGGTCAGTCGTAATAACCCAAAGATCCGTGTTTTTGCCAACTTTCGATTGGTAAACATCTTGTAAAGCAAAGGTTAAAAAAATAATTAAAGCTAGCGGCATTAAAAATAATAAGGCCAGCGCCTGGCGGTCGGTAAATAAAATTTTTAATTCGTGCCCGACGATGATCATGATTTTTTTCATACGGTTTCAACGCCCGTCAATTCTAAATAACGTTTCTCTAAATCGCCTTCGCCGAAAATTTCGGCACGGGGGCCTATTGCAATCATACGGCCGCCTAAAAGCACGCCGGTTTGATCACAAAGTTTTTTAACTTCTTCTAAATAATGAGTTGAGTAAATAAGGGTCACCCCTTCATTTTTTAATTCTAAAAGCTTTTCAAAAATAAAATTTCGCGATTCGGGATCAATTCCGACTGTAGGTTCATCTAAAATTAAAAGTTCGGGCCGATTCAGCAGCGCCACGCCCAGATTAAGCCGCCGCTTCATTCCGCCCGACAGCTCACTTACTTTCGAATTTTTTCGATCACCCAGCCCGACCCAATCGATTACGCGCGCGACTTCGATGAACGGCGCCTGCATTAATCGCGCAAAGTAAGTTAAGTTCTCCAGTACAGTCAAAGTTGGATATAAAGCAATTTCTTGCGGAGCGTAGCCTAATTTTGATTTATAATTTTTAATCTGCTGCCGATCATATCCCAATATTTCTGCCTTTTGGTACTGTGTCCGGCTGTTCGTTTCAATTTGCCCACACAAAAAAGAAATTAAGCTCGTTTTTCCCGCGCCGTTAGGCCCCAGTAAACCAAAAAAAGATCCGCGCGCAATTTGTAGATTTAAATTGGTTAAAGCCTTTCGATTTGAACCGGCATACTGTAATTCAAGCGCCTGAATATCAATGGCGTATTTCAAAGGTAACTCCTTCGCAACTTCTGGTAGACGGCTTTTTCATATTCGGCAATTTTTAGCAGAATTTCTGGTATGGTCTCATACGGTTGATCAAAGCGATCTTTGCAAAACTGCGCCCCCATTGTGGCAAATGTTCGCCAAAGGTCACCTACTTCGCTCATCATCAGCGCGGCCTCAAGCAAAGTTTTTTCTTGCAGCTTTTGGCCCGCTTCCTGTAAAAAAGCGGCGTATAAATAACGAAACCCCGCTCCGCCCGTGCCAATTTCTTCTTGCATACGAATCACTTGCGCCATTTGTAATTTCTGCGCTTCGCGATCAGGAAACTTCTTTGGCCATTTTTTTATTTGCTTACTTAAAAACCGAATTCCATTAATGCCCGCAAACGGCACGGGACTGAATAACATTCTATGTACTACTTCTTTTATTCCCGCGCGCACGGCCCGAGCCAATTTTTCTTCAATTGCAAAATTTTTGTTTTGCGGAAAATAAATTAGACCTTTTGGCGCTAGCGCACCTTTCGCGAATCGCGCCTTACTCAGCGCGTGGGCCGAACACACCGATGTATTTTCTAAAACCGGGTCGCTGATTTGATACGTGTCGTCAGAATTTTTTTGCAGAACAACTAAGTTATGGCCATTAAATTGAAAACGAAATTGCTGGGGAATATACGGTAACCAATAAATATTACTGCGCACTCCGACGGGCTGGCCTTTTGCTAAAAATTCGTCGAGGGCTTTTTCGCCTTTTTCTTTCTGGCGGTAAGTTTGATATTGATAATCAATTTCTAGTCGCTGACAAGTTTTTTTAAATATAGTTCCCGGAAATGAACGGTAACTTGTTAAGGGTAGGCCCATCACTTTTACCCAAGGCACGTGAATGAAAAAAAGGCCGCTGCCAATGCCAAAACTCATCGCTTCGCTTAAAACGGCACCGACTCCGCATAATAAATTACTAGTAACGCCCGATTCACAGTGCGCGGCCTGCCGGTGTTGAAAGTAAGCCTTTTCAATTCCTAGCAAGGCTCCGCCCTTTTTTGCAAAACGTCTGCTGGTACTTCTAGGCAATTAGCGTATCGCTCAATCCACTTATGTTTTAGTTTATTAAAAACCAGCGGGCGTAAATGCCATTGCACGCGCCACTTAGAAATTTGCATATTTTCGGCCAGCAGCCCCGCATCCATCTGCCTTAATTTCATAAAATACTCTAAGGGGCTTGATTTCCCTTCAGACACGCGAACTTTAGTTCGCTCAAGATCTAGTTCAATATTTTTCCAGGCTAAGCTTTTGACCGTTTCTTCGACGTGCCAACCGCTCGTTCTGGCCGCAACAAAAAGGCCGTTCTCGTCTAAGGCGTAGCACATTTTTTTCGCGCCTTCATACGAGGCGTCGTTGTCTTGTGGAACGTCGACGACCTTCATACCACTTCAAGCTCGACGTAATAAACGCTGAATCTGGCACTTTCAGGAATATAACAAAGAATCTTTTCGCCTACGTTCAGCGATTTTGTTTTTATCAATTGGTCGATAAAGGTAAACATCGACGCCGAACCGATATTGCCCGTGTCGGGCAAAGTCGTAAACCACCGCTCTTGTGGAATATCGAAATCAACGGACTTTAATACTTCAGTTAAAGTATCGCGAAAATAATTTGAAGAGTAATGCGGTAAAAACCAAGTGTAATCACCCGGATTCAATCCATACTTCTTTTTTAATTCTGGTAGCGGGCGTTGGACGGTATACACCGGAATCATTTCGCGCAGCTGACGAATATCTTGCCGAAAATTCATAACAAATTTAGCCGCCGGCGCTTTTGTATCTTGCGCAAGCCTTAAATCTTTCCAACACATTACCGAACCGTCATCCTGCCGTTCACCGCCCGCGTACATACAAACCGCTTGCTCATTCGCGTAAGAACGTCCCTCGATCCAATTAATTTTTAAATTCGTTTTGCCGGCCAGTTTTTGATCGCTCATGTACATTGCCGCGGCCCCATCTGAAAGCATCCATCTTAAGAAATCATGTTCAAAGGCCACCATCGGATTTTTTTGTAAAGCCGCAAAATTTTCTTCGCTTTCAGAAACAAAAAATTCTGAACGCATAAACTTACTGGCTGTTTCCGAACCCGTTACAATCGCATTTGTACTGTTATTTGCTAGGATGCTTAAATACGCGGTCTTAAGCGCCGACATTGAACTGCAGCATACGCCCGCCGAAGAAAAGACTTCACCGCTAAAATCAGCTAACTCGCCCTGCACCATCTGGCCGTGACCGGGCACAACTAAATCAGCGACCGTAGTTCCACAGCAAAGCACCTCAGCATTTTTTAAATTAAGATCTAGATGAACAGCATAAAGATTTTTGATGGCCAGGGCCGCCAATTGCGCATTCGAGTGCGTTGGTTTTCGCGTCGCGGGATCAATGGCATAGTAGCGGGTCTTAATTTGATTACTTCCAAGCACAACATTTTTTGAACGCGACGGACGATCACCTATAACTCCTAAAACATTTTCGATTTCGTCATTTGAAACCGGCGAATTAGGAAAAAATGTTTGCGTGGCATTGATGTAAACTGATCTTGTCAAAACATCCTCTTTACTGATTTCGAAAATTCATTGCAAATATTTAGGGTCGTTGCCAACTAAAAGCTCAAATACTTTTGTACAAGGACCAATTGTGATAATCAACAGAACAAGATTCAATCTAAACAACAACAACCAAAAATCCTGCCAAACTCCTGGGCGCTTCGCCACAGCTAAGATAAGCCCTGACCAGAACCAAAAAACCTTAGACCCAATTCCATCCATTAGCTTTAGCGACACTTTATTAAGATTTGAGCCAAAGATCTTGTGATTAACGGCCCAAGACTTAGAATCTGCCGTTGGCAATAGCAAATTGGTTGCTAACGATGTCAATTTTTCGAATTCGGACTGCTGTATACCGGCTGCCGGAAAAAACAAGAAGGGTCCTTTTTTTCCGGTCAGCATCCAACGCGGCGTTGTCACAAATGAAGCCCACGTCGGACTAGTTTCAGCCACCGTGATTTGACCTAGGTGTTCGGCGCCTAATTCAAAAAGTTGGCTTTTTAATTTTTGACTCGCGCTGTGCCACAGGTTCCGGCAAGTCATTAGCGTAATTACTTTTTTATTACGTAAGTTTACAGCGTCGGCTGATTTTAGAAAACCTTGCAGCGGCAGTGACAAAGACAGAAACCAAATTTGCCCACCAAGAACAACCAGGTCATACTTTGACCACTCAATATTTAATGGCAAAGTGGCCGCAGTTTTTCCTCGGACGGAACGTGGAAAGACTCTAAAAAAGGCACTTATCTTCCAGGGAAATTTAAAAACTTCTGCTGTTTCAAAAGTTTTAATATCGCACTCAAAACTTTCTTTCAATCCACGGCAAAAATATTGTAAAGCCTTTTCAGTTTGTCCGGCCTGCGAGTAGTAGAGAATTAGCGCTTTTTTCATTCGGACTGATATTAGCGAAAAAGTAATACTTTAGATAGCGCAAAAAGTTATTCAAATTTGTTCTGTGTACACATTCGTTGACTGTGCTGAGCCCTCTCAATATGGTTAGTTTTCAAAGAAGGTTATTTGAAAAAAAGCACCAACCGAAACGAACAAAATTTGAAAATAACTGGCCTTGGCGTAATTTCTGGTGCCGGACGTAACTGCAAAGAAACAAAAGAAATTTTATTTGGACCCCGTTTTTCTGAACCAAGAAAAGCAACTAATCAACCGACGGTCGAAGTAGATATCCATACTGAAATATTTACGGCAGATTCAACTCGAAAAAGTATGCGGGTTAACTTACTGGCTCTTGCGGCCATCGATGAAGCTTTAGAAATGGCCAAAATTTCTGCGACTGAAATAAAAAAATACCGCGTCGGCGTCTGCATTGGATCAACCGTGGGCTGCTACGGTTTTGAATATGCCTTTACGACTGAATATAATTTAAAAAAATACCCAGCGCCCGAGCGCTTACTTTCGCATTTTAAAAATAATACGGCACAATTTATTGTGAATCATTTTAACTTACGCGGGCCCGTGCAATTAGTTAGTAATGCTTGCACTTCCGGTGCGGACGCCATTGGTATTGGCGCCAGTTGGCTGAAAGCTGATTTATGCGACCTAGTTATTTGCGGCGGCAGTGAGGCGATACTTCCACAAATTTACGCTGGATTTAAATCGATGCAACTTTACGCTCCCGAAATGTGTAAGCCTTTCGATCGCAGTCGACGTGGCCTAACTTTAGGTGAAGGCGCCGGCTTTATCATATTAGAAAAACCAGATAGCCCCAGAAAAAGTCAGGCGCAATTTCTAGGTTTTATGTCGGCAAGTGATGCCTACCATACAACCGCCCCACACCCCGAGGCGCGGGGCTTAGCCCGGGCGACAGAACATTTGTTAGTGAAGATTTCTCGGTCCAAAATTGATTTTATAAATGCTCACGGAACCGCAACTATGCATAATGATTTAGTTGAGGGTCAATTTATTAAAAAATTATTTCCTGAAGTTCCGGTCGTAGCTACCAAAGGTTATACCGGCCATACCCTGGCGGCGGCCGGGGCCGTTGAAGCTATCTTCAGTATTTTATCATTGCAAACGCAAACACTTCCACCGTCAGCCGGCTTTAGCGAACCTGATCCGGAAATTAATCTTACGCCTACTCAAAAAATAATTTCCGGAAAATACCAAACTGCGCTTTCTTTTTCGCTCGGGTTTGGCGGTACAAATTCTGTACTAGCACTGGGTACGGCGCCATGAAAAAAAACTTATGCATTTCGGGGCTCGGCCAAATCTCGGCCACCGGGCAAGGAATAAAAAATCTGCAAAAACATCTAGAAGGAAATTTTCTTCCCGAAGTGAATTTTAAAAAGATTAAAACCGTGGCGGGCGAGCAACAGGTACCCGGCCTTTTAACTCCCGAAGTAACGATTCCAAGTTTTATTCCCGATGCCGTCGCCCGGCGTATGTCACGCCTATCCCGAATGTGTTTTGCGGCCGTCGACGAAGCATTAACGGACTGCTTTAGCGAAGCGCCACGCACGGCTGAACGAATGGGGCTTGTCGTAGGCTCAGCCTATGGGTCTTTAGATTTAGCGAATAGTTTTGGTGAACGCGTGCAACTTGACGGAATTGGTGCGGCCTCTCCTAGTTTGTTCGCAAGTTCCGTGCAAAACTCCATCGCGTCTCACCTTTCAATAACTTTTAATATTCAAGGACCCGCGTCTACCATAATGACGGTCGAACAAACCACGATGGCCGCCTTTAGGCAAGCCTACGACTGGATCCAAGAAGATATCGTTGATCACGTGATTGTCGTCATTGGCGATGAAATCTCTGAATACCATAGTTATTTTATGGCCCACGCGGAAAGCGATGGTTCCCTTAATTTTAAATCAGATATTTGCACCGCAATGATGGGTGAAGGCGCCGTGTGTTTTATAATTTCAAATTTGGCTTGCACCGCTAAATCTTACGCCGAAATTACGGATATCAGATTGGCTGACGAAATGGGTGAAATTCCAGCCCGGGCGTCTAAAAATTTAATTGCTAGCTACGGACAAAAAAATCAGTACTCACAATATCAAAAGTATTTAGGTCTAGAACTTAAATTAGAAAGCCATTTGCGATTATACGGTTCAGTGCTGATGGGTGGGGCCTTTGAAGTTTTATTTGCAGCATTGCTAATGAAAACAGATCAAGTTGATCGGGCCTGCTACCAACTTACTTCGCACGGTTTAATGCAATCCATTTACTTAAAATAAATCTCGTTAGCTTGTTTTAAGAATAAAAAAACCCAGCGTAAGCCGGGTTTTTGATTCAAATATAATTTAGTATTTTGTTTTACTTGAATCTACGCCGCATTTAAGTGGCGCAATCAACAGCTTCGAAAAGCCATCTTGAGATTAATAACGGTTACGACCGCCACCACCACCACCGCCACCAGAACCACCACCGAAACCACCGCCACGTGAATTGTTATCACGAGGAGCCATTGGCTTAGCTTCGTTAACAGTCATCGCGCGACCTTCGTAATCAGCGCCATTGTATTTTGTGATAGCGTTTTGTGCTTCTGCATCAGAAGACATTTCTACGAATCCAAAACCTTTAGAGCGACCTGTGTCGCGATCAGTGATGATTTTCACTGAATCAACAGTTCCGCAAGCTGCGAAAGTGTCACCTAAAATTTGTTCAGTTGCTGAGAATGGCAAATTGCCGACGTATAGTTTCTTACCCATAAATACCTCCTAAAGGCTTGGGGGCCGCTCAGAGGATAAAGGCAAAAACACCAAAAGACTCGTATGCAGACAGTTACTAAGACAAAAACTAAGATAGTCGATATCACTCCTAAAAGCTACTATATAATGAGTTGTTCAAGTCGAAGGTCTTCGGGCTGGACTTATATTTGCGTAGAAATTAGGTATGAGCACACGTAATCTACTGTTAAGCCTTCTAATGACATTAACACTGTTATTAACGCTAAAGGCACAAGCCCAAGTGGCCACTTTTGATACCTGCGTCTACAGCCTATACAGCTTAGGCGGCATCTCTAAAACCTACGCACAAAAACGCTGTGTAGAAGGTATTTCACAGCAGGCCCTTGATTGTCAGCGTAAAGAATTTTACTACCCCACCAAATATAATGATGATCAAACGTCGCTGAGTGCTCGTGAGAAGTTAGATTAC
This sequence comes from Bdellovibrio sp., assembly GCA_014378765.1. Lineage (GTDB taxonomy): Bacteria > Bdellovibrionota > Bdellovibrionia > Bdellovibrionales > Bdellovibrionaceae > Pseudobdellovibrio. The sequence continues at coordinate 12,348 of JACMNA010000050.1, forward strand.
TGCATTGCTAGCAAAAAAGAAGTTGATATCAGCCAGACAAATTTCTTTAAAGGCTTCTACCAAGAGCCGCACGTGCAGCCGACGAAAAAAAATGTGTGTTCGATTACGGTAAATTCAACCGAAGAGCGCGACGCCTTTAGAAGTGAGCTGAATCCGAATGAATACACTTGGGTCGAACTTCTGCCTTCAAACGCCGACACGGGAAAATTTATTCCCCGTGATGATTTCTGGATTAAACGCGCGTGCGAAAAACAAATTCGTTGTGATATTTTAGTTATTTCTGGGCACTTTGCGGCGACATTTTTAGGAACATCAGGTTTTGAAATTCGCCTAGAAGATTTAACGAAGTACTCCTGCGAAGAGGGTTGCAAAAACTTCTTCGATTCGGTAAAGAAAGTTTATCTGTTCGGTTGTAATACTTTAGCTTCACGCGATAAAGATTCCCGCGAAGTCTATCAATACCGAGACCTTTTATTTAGCGACGGCGTTGCGCCGCAAACGTCCCAACGTATCGCGGCCCGTCGTTACACCAATTATGGAATCCAGATTCGTGAAGAAATTAGTCAAGTCTTTCCAAAGGCCGAAAAAATATATGGCTTCGATGGCCCGTCCCCACTCGGAATAAATATTCGTCGCGATTTAATCGCCTATTTAAAAGATATCAATTCTGAGCGTAACTTTTTGTCCACGATTGGTAAATCAAGCGGCAATATGATTTCGATTGCTGGTAGTCCACGTGATGAGCTTATGTGTTCAGCCACGCCTAATTATACCCGTCATCAAGAGATGTCGACTTATGCAGGAATTAAAACATATATTTTCAAACACGGACGCACTCTTCCCGTTCCGGCTTTTGATATTGTTGCGGAAGCCTTACAAAAATCTTTTATTACGGCTGGTGATGCTAATGAATTTAATCAGTTGATCTTTAATCAATTTCGCCCGAGTGATGTAGACCGAATCAAGCTTTTATGCCCTTTAACAATTACGGCGCACGCACCCCTTGTGCCGAAAGATTTAGATTGCGTGAAAAATTTAACTTGGCTTCGCTATCGAGCCGACGAAGAAGAAGAAGAAGCAAAAAAGAAAGCCGCCCTGGCCGTTCAAGCGGCGACTAAAAAAGCTGACGCGGCAGCAGCCCGACCGCCTCGTAGACGCTAGCAATTGTTTTCTGGGCACGGGCTTGGGCTCGCTCAGCACCCGCATTAAGTAATTTATCTAAATAAGCGCGATCTCTCATTAATTCATCGTGCTTTGCCTTAACCGGTCGAAGTGTTTGAATGACGACTTCGGCTAAATCCACCTTCAAATGCCCGTACATTTTACCTTCATATTCTTTTTCAAGGTCGGCAATCGGTCTTTCGCTTAGGGTTGAATATATAGTTAAAAGGTTTGAAACCCCTGCTTTATTATCAACATCATATTTAATCTCTGTACCTGAATCCGTTGCAGCGGCTTTAATCTTCTTTTCGATCTTTTTTTCGTCGTCTATAATTGAAACAAAATTTTTCTCATTCTCGTCAGACTTCGACATTTTTTTGGTAGGATCTTGTAAAGACATAATTCGAGCACCCATCTTACTAACGAAAGCTTGCGGCATTTTTAGAATACCTGCGCCGTAGCGATTGTTAAAAAATCCGACCAGATCACGGCACAGTTCTAAATGCTGGCGCTGATCTTCTCCGACCGGAACTAAGTCGGCTTGGTAAAGTAAAATGTCGGACGCCATTAAAATCGGATACGTATAAAGGCCGGCGTTAACGTTCTTTTCATTTTTTTCGGCTTTTTCTTTAAACTGAGTCATGCGATTTAAAAAACCGAGGGGAGTTAAACACGTTAAAACCCATGAAAGTTCAGTGTGCTGATGAATATGCGACTGCGCGAAAATGATGTTTTTTTGTGGATCCAAACCAAGCGCCAAGTACTGCGCAAAAAAACTATAGGTTCTTTCTCGCAACACTTTGGGATCTTGCGATACAGTTAAGGCATGCAAGTCGGCTAAAAAATATAAACAGTCATAATCGTTTTGCATTTTTTTCCAATTTTGAATTGCGCCAATATAATTTCCTAACGTTAAATTACCCGTAACTGTGCTACCGCTTAATATTGTTTGCTTCATAAGAAAACTATACCGCTTTTGCTTAGCTCGGTGAACAACAGAATGAAAAGCACTCATTTTTAATATTGATCCGCACACTTACTAGACATTTACAAAAAGTACTTGATTACATTTTTTTCTGAAACAACTTTTGAATGCCCCGCGCCTAAGCAAACAGTTTTTAAAACTTCCAAAGTCCATGAAAGATACCGCCGCTGCAATTCTTAGAATGGCATTTCGGTTAAAGTTCGGCTAAATTACATGTAAATTTTATTTTCAAATGCTGCTTCACGAAGCGAGCGCTACGATTTTAAATTTCATTAAATTTTTTCAGCGAAAAAATAAATCCATTATCGCTACATAAATAATCCGAATAAAGTATTTATGCCCCAGCATTATAGCTGTCTTAGAACAATGTCGTCTATATATGTTCAGGCTATAAAACAAAGTGGCACCCTGCTTGCTTTAGCACAGGAACACAAACATATCCTTGGAGGGAATATATATGAAAATGAATTACGCACGTCTTTTAACAATCGGTTGCTTATGCGCGGCTTTCACAGCTTGCTCTGGCAAATCATCTGACAACGCTCCTGCTGCAAAACCAGCGGCGCCTGCAGCTGAACCAGCAGCAGCATCAGTTCCAGCTTCTGGCACTACAATCGCGACTTTTGAAGCAGCACCTAGCGCAGCTCGCGCTAGCACTGGTTACGCAATGTTAGATTCTCAAAGCGCTTTATTAGCGTCTGTAACTTCAGTTCGTGAAACTTCTGCACGTGCGTACGATCTTTACGTTGGTGATGCAGTAGTGATGTCTTTAGGTATGACTGATGGTTCTGATGTTTTAACAGTATTACCTTCAGCATCTTTTACTGCTGACAAAATTTGGACTGTTGGTGCTTCTGAGCAAGCTCAAAATCACACTGTTAGCGCAATCAATTTCACAATGACTGAGTGCCGCAACAAAGAAGTAGAGCAAGGTAAAGAAGCTCAACAGGGTCAAGATAAGGGTCAAGATAAAGTAGTTCAAGCTCCTAAAGAAGAAAAAGAGCAAGGCAAAGAACAACAGCAAGGTAAAGAGCAGCAACAAGGTAAGCAAGAAGAGAAGCCAGTTGTTGAACCAGCTAAGCCAGTTCAAGAATGCTTAACTGTTGATGCTACTTTGAACTTACGTGAAGTTGTTAAAAAAGAAGAGCAATCTCAAGACAAAGGCCAAGAGCAAGACAAGGGTCAAGATAAAGGTAAAGACGTAGAGCAAGGTAAAGAAGCTCAACAAGGTCAAGACAAGGGTCAAGACAAGGGTCAAGACAAGGGTCAAGACAAGGGTCAAGACAAGGGTCAAGACGGTAAACAAGGTTAATCGTAACTGAAACGTTGATAAAAAGGGTCACATTTATGTGGCCCTTTTTTTTATGGGGGGAATTTTTTATGAAACACAAAATAATTAAATTGAGTCTATTAACACTTTGCACTTCAGCCCTGTTTTCATGTGGTAGTGGCAACAGCCCTAATGGAGCGGCCCAAAAAAGGGTTAATCCTGATCTTGAACTTTCCGAGGTATCTTCTAACAATTGTCTGAATCTAGAAAAAGTTATGGCGCGGCTACAAGACCCTGTCTTTCAATACCCGACTGCAATTATGACTACAAATTTGCGTGCCGTAAACGAACAATCTCCAGCGCAACTTCAGTATTTTTCAAAAACTAATTTTTATTATAAAACCGGCGTGCCTGCGGATTTAAATTTGATGACCGTGGGTCATCAACAAAATTGCGAAACCGTGCAAATTATGACGGCCTCGCGCGAAGCTTTGGTATTTAAGATCGTTGATCATTCGGCGACAACCCTAAAACTAGAATTCACTGCTCCTTTTCGTGAAGACATTACGACTCCACGCCGTGATGCCTTAACGACTCGAAATCAACCTTATGCATACGAAATCACCTATCTTGACAAAAACAATCTTAAAATTGTCGAAAAATTTAAATCATTTGATGTACGATGCGAAACGAACGACATCATTCGGCTTGAGGCCACTAAGCTGTTATCTTGGAATCGCGATGCGGCCCAGTTACCACAAAGTTATGAAGTTAGTTCTGAATTTTTGACAACCGTAAAGAGCACATTCGAATTGATTCCAGCCGTACCCGAAGAACCTGTCGCTGGTTCGATGAGCGCAATTACGGTAGAAAATATTAGGGCCGTCATGAAAACGAAAATTCGTGATGATTTAAAACGCTGTTTATAATTATTCATTAAAAAAGGATTTTTAAGAATGTTGCAAATTTGGATTCAGTGCCAGCGCCTGGCACTTATATTATTATTTTCAGGGTTTAGTATTGGTTGCGTAAAGAGTGCATCAGATTCTTCTGAAACCACATCTAAATGCCAAAAAGCAAAGGTTGCTAATCAATATATCGTGCATTGGAAAAATTCAAAGCCAACGTTAGTCGATAGTAATCACGCTATTAAAATTCAAAAAAATCAAAAAGCTAAGGTACGCTTAATTGAACCAAATTATCGGTTAATTCACGCTCAACAAATTACACCAGAATATTTTGAATCACAGGGTCCCCAAGTAAGCCGGGCCACCCAGTTTTTTCATGATATTATTCACAGCGACGCGGCTTGGAGCCAAGGTTTCTACGGCCAAGGCATCAGAGTCGCCGTTGTAGATACTGGAGTTTCGACTGAGCACCCAGTCTTACGCAGCCGACTCAATATTAACGAGCTAGAATTACGACGGGGGCCAAATAAGTTAGATGATGATGGTAATGGCCTTATTGACGATGTGTTTGGTTGGAATTTTGTTACCAATCAGAGTCGACAAATTGATGAATCTGGCCATGGCACGGCCATCTCGGGAATCATAACCGGGGATAAAAATAATCCTAGCTTAGGAATCGCACCGCAAGCGCAGATTATTCCGATCGATTTTATGAATGAAGCTGGTGGCACTGAATTTCACGCGCAGCAGGCACTGACTTACGCCTTAGCTCGTGGAGCAAAAATTATTAACAACAGTTGGTCGACGAATTGTTCTGAGCTTTTACGGGAATCTTTTGCCGAATGGAGCCAACAAAATGTGATATTTGTTAATGCTTCAGGCAATTCTCCGATTGATGTCAGCGAAAATGATTTCACACCGTCATCATTTATCGCGCCGAATATCGTTAACGTTGGATCCTCCGACGAACATGGGCACCGGTCAAACTTCAGTGGCTTCGGTCGTACGGTTACACTGTATGCCCCGGGTGAGTTTGTACCAGTTATTTTTCCGAGTTCAGGTTGGGATGAAACAAAATCAACTTCGGGCACCAGTTTTTCTGCTGCCATGGTATCGGGGGCGGCGGCCTTACTTTGGAATGCATTTCCCCAAGCCACGGGCCCAGAAATTATTAATTTATTACATGATGGTGCTAATCAAGAACCATCGGAAATAAAGATTCTTGATATTCGTAGATCAATGGCGATAGGACAACAACGCTTCCCTCGCCACCCGTAAATTTAAAATTTATTGTTCTTCGGTGCAGTTAAAACCTACGGCACCGCTTGGGTTTGGCCCGGCATTAAGAGCCGCCCGCACCGATTTGAAAGCATTCACGCGTCCACCTGAGGCAATCGAATTCGTTAAGGTCGAAACTCGATCGACTGAGTTTCTGATCAACGTGATTATTTGTTTATAGTTCAAAGCCGGATTTGCGGCCTTAACTAGAACCGATAGTCCCGTCACCAGTGGCGCAGCCATTGAAGTTCCGCTAAGACGTTGATAACCCTGGCCACTAACCGTCGACAATATTGATAGTCCGGGTGCAGCCACATCAACCATTCGTCTTCCAAAATTTGAGAACCCAGTTAATAAATCTTTTGAACCTGTCGCTGCAACCGTCAAAATATTTGAATTGGTATAAGAAGCTGGGTACCAACCGCGCGAATCGATGCTGTATCCCACTCCTTTAGAGCCATTGCCGGCGGCCACGACAAATAAAACTCCGGCATTTTCGGCTCGCGTGATGGCGTCCGATAAGGCTTTCGAATTACTGTTTGATCCCCAACTATTATTAATTGCAAAAACTTTTTTCTTAACCGCATAATCAATTCCGCGAATGGCGTCGGAGGTTGCACCGCTGCCGTCTTCCCCGATAAATTTCAGGGCCATTAATTTTACATTCGGCGCGATGCCGAATATGTTTTTACCGGAACCGCCGACAATGCCGGCGACATGCGTGCCGTGATTGGACGTGCTTTTTCCGATTGGATTTGAATTATTACCATTAAAGTTCCAACCATAGATATCATCCACAAGACCATTGCCATCATCATCGCGTCCATTTATTACCTCGTTTGGGTTGTTCCACATATTATTCTTTAGATCTTTATGAGTATAATCTATGCCCGAATCTAAAACCGCGACCACAATGTCTTTCGATCCGGTGGTCATGTTCCAAGCGTCCTGAACATCTACTTTTCCTAATGACCACTGGTCGGTCATCGTTTGTACCGAAACCCTATCTCTATCGGAAACAGGCGCATCTGCCGTTTCTATCAAAGCAGTCTCATCATTTAAAGAATCATTTTCAGTGGAATAGATCGGGTAATCGGGCTCTACGTATTCAACCGTGTTATCTTGAACAAGCTCATGCAGTTTTGCGGCTGTATCATTTGGTGTAGAATTCATTGAAAACGTATAAGAATTGTTTGCCACAACTTTGAGAGTAAGGCCTTTCACCTTATATTCTTTAACCGTTTGACCACTTGGGGTAATCCCTTTAGCAGTATGATCTTTAAATTTAACAATAAAATTCTTAAATTGCGAAATACTAGATATTGATATTTTATCATTACTATTATTTTGACTTAGGGTTTTGGTATTTCCTTCGACTTGGCGTAACGGGACTGTACAGGCTTGTGCAGTCAAGTTGGAACTACTAGTTTGATCAGGCGCGCATCCCGCTTGGACTGCAGCTATCAAAATTAATAGAAGCTTTTTATTCATTCTTACCTCCGGCTGTCTGCACAGTATCAACGGAGGGTAAGAATTTTAAAATAAGTTAATTACTTTTTTTTCTCAGATCGAAATGAGGCTATGCACAACTATCATAAGTCTAGTGAGCTGCGGCAGAACTCGTTAAACTCTCAGCAAATAAAGCATTTGTTATTTTGCTCAAAACTTTTCCTCGTTGAGCGGCGTGAATCGCTCCTTGGGCATAGGTTTGCGGAAGTGCTGACTTACCATCCCAATTTTCTACCAAAGATAAATCTTCGCTAGTCGTTGCGATGCTGCCTGCCGGAAATGTCCACATAAAATCAGGATGTTCTTTTGAATACCATTCGCCGCCGATGATTGCGTAATTTTCATCAAGCTCTAAATCGTAAATATATTTTTCGGTGTGAATAACGTTACTGCCATTTGAATTAGTTGTTCGTGGACTAATCAACGCCGGATGAAAAACATCCATAATAATTCCTACGACAAACTTTGTACGCGGATCACGACTGGCACTAAATTTATCGGCACTTAAATTTTCAAGTGGCTCAACCGCCGCACGTAAAGAATGCGAACTTTCAAATGTTGTTGGGTTAAAATAACTAAAATCATAACCCGCGATTGGGTAATTCCAAACCTCAGGGCCCGAACTTGAATCCATAACGAAACTTTTCTTGTAAATACCCACTCGGTTTACAATTGCTAAATGCCAAGACATTGGGTTTGAGTCTAAACAAGTGGGATCAATCGGACGTAAGTAAGGATCTTTTTCAACCACGTCTTGGCGGCACCGTTGACCGGCTTGAACCGAAGGCGGGCTTGATTGGGCCCACAAGTATGAAAGTAAACCTTTAATATCGTGAGCATAAAATTCAATTAGATATGTACCCGTAACGTCCATCACTTTGACGGAATGCTGTGGTTCAGCCGTTTCAATGTGAGTGACTGCCGACCAACCATGACAAATACCAGTCCAAGTGGCGACGCCGCCATCTTTTGCTAAATCATCTAAGCCGCGCTGCCAGTTATTGTGAGTTAAAGCACCGCTTGCATCACCAATTAGTAGATCATATTTTTCTGAAGGCGATAAAGTATTGATCTGCCCCGCCGCAATTAATCCGCTAGCTGGGTTAGTAATATAGTGGCTGTAGTAATCATTAAAAACCTTAGTTTTCGGAAAAGCCGCAGAAGCATAACGATTTCCTAAAATACCTTGGTAGATTGGCCAGTAAGAGCCTGCCCAGGGTTCAACTGCTACTTTACCTTGCGCTAGGCCTTGGGCATCAATTTCAAAAATATTGGTTGTAGCCGTTAAGCCTTCTAAGAATTTTTGAAAGTCGTCGCCTTCGATGGGCGCTGAAAAAGGCATATTTAAGGTTAAAGCCCCGCGCGCGTACACTGGACCGGCAACCATCATAACCGCCGCCAGTAAGTATCCTAGGCTAATTACGCCGTTTAAAAAGTTGAAGTTGCGGTTCAAATTGCGATTAGACTTGCGGATAAACTTGCGGCCGATATTTGATATAAATAGATTCATTTCTTTCCCCTCAGAAATCACTTTCATACATTAGAGTGCATTCTCATTAAGCTAGTGCCAGCAAACATTGCATTATATATTCCAACAGTTAGAGCCACAAAAACTGAAGCTAGCCAAGCAATTAGGGAAGAAAACCCCAAATTTTTTATGCTTAAGAATTTTTACCCGCTAGCGGTGGCGCCGCTTGAATTCGGGTGGTAGCTTAACCCTATGCCCCCAACAAAGTCTTTCGCGAAAAAAATTCCCAAAAAATACCAACCACCTGGTTTTCATATTTTACATGAAGATGTAGATCTTATCGTAGGTATAAAGGAAGCCGGCTACCTAACCGTGAGTGCCCTGTGGAATAAAGAAAAAACTATCCATAGCGCTTTAAATGAATATGTTCGTAAGGGAAATTCAAAATCAAGAAAATGCGTTTTTGTTGTGCACCGGCTAGATCAAGGCACCTCAGGTATTTTGGTATTTGCCAAAACCGAAGCGGTGCAATTTTATTTAAAAGATAATTGGAAATCGACGACTAAAACTTACTATGCCGTTGTTAGTGGGAAACTTACAGAAAAAAAAGGCACAATTTCTAGTTATCTTGAAGAAGATGAAGACTACGTTATTCATTCAAATACGGAAGGCAAAGGGAAGCTTGCTGAAACTGAATACCAAGTTTTAAAAGAAACGCCGCACTTTAGTTTGTTAAAAATTAATTTACTAACCGGACGAAAAAATCAAATTCGGGTGCACTTGGCTGATAAGGGAAATCCCGTCGTTGGCGATACCAAATACGGAAAAAAAGAAACGAAAAAACATCACCATTTAGCGCTGCACGCGGCCGCCTTGGAATTCACCCATCCCCATAATCAAAAACGAATGCGCTTTGCATGCCCGCCTCCGCCTTACTTTAACCAATTAATACCTTATAATTACGAAGGCCAAAGTTAAGAACAAATTAAGACTCAGTTAAAACTTCGTTCAACTTAGCCTCATACTCACGCGCTGCTTGTTGCTTTTTCCACATAGCCGCGTAATCGCCTTGTTTTGCTAATAAATCAGCGTGCTGACCCGATTCAACAATACGCCCCGCCTTTAAAACTAATATTTGGTCGGCATCAACAATCGTTGATAGCCGGTGCGCAATGACCAGGGTGGTTCGATTTTTTGAAACTTGAGAAAGCGAACTTTGAATTTCTTTTTCGGTGTGAGAATCAAGGGCCGAAGTGGCTTCGTCAAAAACTAATATCGCCGGATTTTTTAATATTGTTCGCGCGATGGCCACGCGCTGTTTTTCGCCGCCCGAAAGCTTAAGTCCCCGTTCGCCCACCGAAGTTAAATATTTTTTTGGCAGACTTTCAATAAAGTCATGTATTTGCGCTAACCGGGCCGCAGCTTGAACTTGTTCGTCGGTGGCGTCGGGTCGGCCATAGCGAATATTGTAACCAATCGTATCGTTAAATAAAACGGTATCTTGCGGCACGATGCCGATCGATTGCCGTAAAGATTTTTGCGTGACACTTCGAATATCGGAGTGACCAATCTGGATTGCACCCGACGAGACGTCGTAAAAACGAAATAACAATCGCGCTAAAGTAGATTTTCCGGAACCGCTGGGGCCTACGACGGCGAACGTTTGCCCGGCCGGAATTTCAAAGCTGATGTCTTTTAGTATTTCGCGGTCCGCTTGGTAATGAAAATTAACCGCGTTGAATTTGACCGACCAGGCGGCTGGATTGAGCGTTAGGGCCGGTACCGCATCTTTTATTTCGGTGTTGGCATCAAGCAGTTCAAACATTTTTTCCATATCAATTAAACCTTGATTCACTTCGCGGTACACAAAACCTAAAAAGCCTAGTGGAATAAAAAGCTGTAATAACAAAGTGTTCACCAAAACAAAATCACCTACCGTTAAGGTTTTTGCTAACACGCCCTGGGCGGCTAGCGCCATGATTGAAACTACGCAAACCCCGATGATAAATCCCTGGCCAATATTAAGTAATGAAAGGCTAGATTGGCTCTTTATGGCCTCTTTTTGATATTGCTCGAGTGAAATATCATAGCGGCGGTATTCATGCTCTTCGTTAACAAAATATTTAACGGTTTCGTAATTAAGTAACGAATCGATGGCTTTAGTATTCGCCTCAGAGTCGCGCTCGTTCATAGATTTTCTGAATTGCGTGCGCCAATTAGTGATCGCAAAAGTAAAGTACACGTATAACGATACGGTAAAAAAAGTAATTGCGGCATACGCGGCGCCAAATTTACTATAAAGAATTGCGGTTACTAATATGATTTCTAGCAACGTTGGAATAATATTAAAAAGCATAAAGCTTAGTACGGTTTGCATGGCGCGAGTACCGCGCTCGATTACGCGCGATAGGCCGCCGGTTTGCCGATCTAGATGAAATGCAAGCGATAAATTATGTAAATGCAAAAAAGTTGAAAGGGCAACGGTTCGCTGGGCGTGTTGGCCAACGCGCACAAAAATAAAATCTCGCAATTCACCAAATGTCTGCTGCGCGATTCGGGCTAAGCCGTAACTGACAATAATTCCAATGGGTAAAGCGAGCGCCGGGTTCAACGATAAAGAATCAACCGCAGCTTTATACAGAAAGGGAACATACACGTTGATTAGTTTGGCGATTAACAAACATAACATCGCCAGCACGACGCGCACTTTTAAGTTTTTATGCCCCGCTGGCCATAAATAGGCCATTAGGCTTTGGGCCGTGTTCCAATTATTTCGCTTATTTACTTTAGCGTTTTTGTTATTCATATTCACGAGGCTAACATTGACTCATTTAGTGGCCAACGATTTAATAATATTTATGGATAATCAAAAAGTCTCAGTTCACGCTACAAGAAAATTTGGTCGCGGTGTATTTGCAGATAGGTTCATTAAAAAGGGTGAATTGATTGCCGCCTTTGACGGGCCCATTTTCGACGAAGATTATGAGCCGTGGACGCGCGACATGTACAATCATGCGATTCAATTTGGCCGCGCCATCTGGCGTGACTCAAAAGGCATGGCGCGACTTATTAATCACTCTTGTGAACCTAATTGCGGAATTAAAGCTTTATTTAAAGTCGTCGCAATGCGCGATATTAATTCCGGCGAGCAAATCACTTGGGATTACGAAATGACTGAAAAAAATCTGCACTGGAAAATGAAATGCAAGTGCGGAAATAAAAACTGCCGTGGCGTCATTGGCAATTACAGCAACATGCCTTTAGAAGTTCGCAAAAAATATAAGGGCCATATTTCAGAATGGTTAACGAGCCCGTCGACGAAAGCGAAGACAAAAATTAGGCCTAAGCTGATTAAAAAATCTATATAGCAAATTGCAACTGCGCCGAATTTATTTCTTGCGACTTCAGTAAAGATTTTGGCTGCGCACTAGCTAAGTGCACGCCTAAGCCAATCAGCCGCACGGGCTTGGCCCGTCTCATCCAGGCCTTTGTGAGTAACCTTTTAAAATCTTCAGCTTGCGGAAAATGATTGATGGCTTCTTCGTGCGTGGTGCTTTTAAAATCGAAGAACTTTAATTTGATCACGATGTTTTTAATGCGATTTTGATAATCACCTTTTTCGATGCGGCCGTACCAATCCGCATAAAGTTCTGGAATTCGCGTGAGACATTGCTCTAATGTTTGAATGTCTTTTCCGTAAGTTTCTTCGACGGTTAAAGACTTCCGCTCCCACCTGGTTTCGACTTCGCGCGTGTCAATACCGCGAGCTAATTGATACAGATCCTCTCCGCGTGAACCAAACCACTGGGTCAATTGCACGGTTGAATGCTTTTGCAAATCGGCGCACGTGCTCAGCCCGTACGCATGCATTTTGGTGGCCGTCACTTTACCCACCCCGTAAATTTTCTCAATTGGTAAAGTGCTAACGAAAATTTCAATTTCTTCGGGGCGAATTACAAACTGACCATTTGGTTTTTTCCAGTCACTAGCAATTTTAGCTAGAAATTTATTAGGCGCAATTCCGGCCGAAGCAGTTAAGTTCAGTTCGGTTTGAATTAATCTTCGAATTTCTTGGGCGATCAATGTAGCGCTTCCACCAAAATGTTTACAGTTGGTCACGTCTAAGTAGGCTTCATCTAACGAAAGTGGCTCAATTTGATCGGTGAATCGTTCAAAAATTTCGCGCACGGCTTTACTTTCTTTTTTATACGCATCAAAATCGGGCGGAATTAATATAAGTGACCGACAAAGTCGAACCGCCTGCGAGGACGGCATCGCCGATTTTACGCCAAACTTGCGCGCTTCATAGCTAGCCGTACATAAAACGCTGCGCGAGTTGGGTGGTCCCCCAATGCCTAAGGCCTTTCCTTTTAAATTGGGATTTTTTTTAATTTCAACGGCCGCATAAAAGCAGTCCATATCCACGTGAATGATTTTTCTCATTACATATAATTTACATATAGCCTACAGACAGGGCAAGCTTATTTTTGCAGGTCTGGGACCCATGCGGTCGTTCTTCCGCCAATTTCATCGTGAGTGATGGCGTGGCCGGTACTGACCTGCGCTTTTTTTGATTTACCCCAGCGATGGTGAAACAGCCATGTCTTCGGAAATTTTTCGTAATTAGCATCAAGGGCCACGGCTTTTTTAACGATGCTTAAAATAAATTTTCTTAACTTCGTCACATCTTTTAAGCTAAAATCATGACCTAATTTATGGGGTGAAATGCGCGCATTAAAAAGAATCTCGTCAGCTAAATAATTTCCGACGCCGGCAAATAGGGCTTGGTTCAATAAAATTGTTTTAATAGCAATCCGCCGCCGGGTAATAAGCTCATACAATTTTTTCGCTGGAGGAAAATCTAGCAGCGGATCATATCCTAATTTTTGAACGCGCGCGTGCGCTTCGGGATTTTCACTCAGCCAAATGCGACCAAAGCGACGCGGGTCGATCAGTGCGACCTGCGTGCCGTCTTCCATCTTTAATAAAAATCGACAAAACCAAAGTCGATCGGGTTTTTTTTGTTTCGCTAAACTTTCAACTTTTAGGCTGTGCGAATATAGCACCGGAACTTTTTTATTTTTCGGAAGCATTACAGTCACACTGCCCGTCATTCCTAAATGAATCATGGGCCAGGGTTTTTTATTTAATTTAAACCAAAAATATTTTCCTTTTCGACCGCTGCCGGTAATGCGGCTTCCTTCAAGGGCTTTTCGTACATCTTGCGCAGGCGCAAACGAATAAAGAATATGGTCGGTCTCGTCGACCATGACCTGTTTTATTTTTTTACCCTTTAGTAATTGTTCTAAATGTTTTCGTACGCTTTCAACTTCGGCTAATTCTGGCATGGCCGTGATAATAATGAATCATTGGCTGTAATCAATTAAAATTCTTTTCGCGTTTATTTGAATTTACTTTAGTCCAGAATTGATTCGAATTGATTCAGCGGCTTCGAATTGTCACCGATGAGCTCCCTGTAACCTTTGGGAGCGTGAATGCTAAAGCCAGCCAATTCAAAAATCATTAAATCCTTATTTACTTTTTCAATGCTATTGGCCTTAACCGCTTGTGGAGCCGGTAACGGGCACTTGCCCGATGAGCCTGATAATGAACCGACCCTGACTGAGACGAACGGGGAAAATTTGCAATCTAGGCCGCCGGTCGTGAAGGCTCCAAGCTTTACTCAAAATGAAGCCTTCAGAATTCTTTCGAAATATGATCACGTTGATCCGAAACACCAAATTAGAGATTCACTGTTAAGGGCGGCTTTACTTTTTTATGATCAAAATGCTTCGATGATAAAAAATAAAGCTTTTTTATCGGTGATTGATTTTAGTCTTTCTTCGAAGCAAGCACGGTTTTTTATTATAGAAATGAAATCAGGCTCGGTGTGGGCAATTCATACTGCGCACGGTAAAGGTTCAGATGCTAATGGCGATGGGATGGCCGAAAAATTTAGTAACACATCGGGCTCAGACGCTTCTTCGATTGGTTTTTATTTAACCGCCGAAACTTACAGCGGAAAACATGGGCTTTCACTTCGCATGGATGGGCTATCCTCGACAAATTCAAACGTGCGTGCACGCGCCGTTGTAATTCATGGCGCAAGTTACGTGCAAGAGGCTTCGGTGATTCAGGGCCGCAGCTGGGGTTGCCCGGCTGTCACCATGACAAACCGAGATCGCGTTGTGAATTCACTTAAAGGCGGCAGCCTTATCTATGCAAACAAAAACTAATTGCAGAGGCCACCACGGCGGCTGCTAATTCGTTGTCCAGCCAACTGAGAGCAGCGCCCCACGCCATTCATGTGCATAAACGTTAGACTTAGTTATCCAGGAGTTAACATGTCTACGCGAAAGCCCGATTCATTTTTAAGTAAAGAACGCACTCATACCGATCAAAGTTTAAATAATGAGCGCGGGAGAACCGACGAATCACTAACTCTCTTTCAAACAAAAACTGAAAAAGAAACTGAAGACTCCGTTAAACAAGGCCGCACTTTGGCCGATAAGTTGCGAGTCTCAAATCGAACTGACAGTGATGCCAACGAACTAAAAAAAAACAATGGAACTTTGAGCAGTCGGGATCAAAACACTTTAACTAAATTACTTTCTGAACAACGTGTAATCGATGATAAAAGCATCGCCGCCGAACGAACGCGCATGGATGCCGCAATGAAGTTAGAACGCGAAAAATATGACGCCACGGCCGCTAAACTTTTAAGTCGCGAGCGTAACGAGACTGATAAAAATTTATCGCATGAACGTGATGAAACAGATTCATTAAACCTGAAATCGACCAATTTATTTAACGAGGAGGTTACCTCCCACTCTTCTACTAAGGAGCAATTAACTTCACGGGATGAGTTCGTGGCAATCGTAAGTCATGATTTACGAAACCCGTTGGGCGCAATCAAATCTTGTACGGATACCTTGCTTGAAGATGCATCGGCTAATGGACTGAGCTCAGATTTAATTCAATGGCTGCAGTTTATCAAACGTAACGCTGAAACTTCGTTGAGATTGATTAGCGATATTCTAGACATGGAACAAGTCGCAAATGGAAAGATGCTATTAAATAAATCTAAAATAAATGTGGGCGCACTAGTGCGGCAAGAAATTGAAGTTTATAATCACATCGCTAAGAAAAATAAAATTCATTTAACTGCTATTGAGCCCACCGTAAATACGGTTATTGTTTGCGATGGCGACCGGGTTTCACAAGTACTTTCGAATTTAATTGGCAATGCAATTAAATTTACAAAAGAAGGCGGCCTCGTTACGCTTAAAATTGAACAAGTCGAAGATAGCTTACAAGTTGCCGTCTGTGATACCGGCCCCGGAATTCCAGTTGAGCAGCAAGAAAGAATATTTGATCGCTACGCCCAAATTAAAAACAAAGACCGCCGCGGACTTGGTTTAGGGCTTTATATTTCCAGAATGTTACTTGAAGCTCACGCCGGAAAAATTTGGGTTGAATCGACTTTAGGTAAAGGTTCGACATTTTATTTTTGCATACCGAACAAATGCTAAGACTTAGGCCTTGTTCGCTGAATGTTTTGAATCACTTGATCAAGCTTTGATAAAAACTGCGAACGATCGGTTTTAGTCATGGCCGACGGCCCTGTCTTCTTCTGACCTAAATCGCGAAGATGCGCGGCCAGCTCCCGCGCGCCTAAAACATTTCCAATATTTTCTTCGGTCAATTCATGGCCTTTGGGACCAATGACGCACGCTTGTTTTTTGATAGCCCGATCGGCTAACAATAAATCAGACGTAATTAGTATGTCTCCGTCTGATATACTTTCGGCGATCCAATCATCGGCGGCATCGAACCCGCCCGACACCATTTTCATTTCAACTAAAGTATCCATCGGCACATTTAAATATTGATTTGCCACAACGTATACTTTTAGCCGGTAACGTGTGGCCACCTTGTAGGTTTCTTCTTTAACGCTACATCCATCGGCATCGATAAAAATTTCTAACATGAACCCTCCGAACTAGACCCTGAACGCGCCCATCATCGCGTTTAATCTTAGCCATTTATTCCGATAACTCCAAGAGCTTACCGCTGAACTAAAGCTTGGAGATGAAATGAAAAAGTTAATGATAAGTCTAACCTCGCACTTGCAACTAGTTAATTTGTTGAGCTTTTTAGTTTTAGCCGGCACCGCTTTAAGTGTTCAGGCCGCAGACAGTATTCTGCGCATTGAAAATTCGATGATTCCGTTAACGGCAAATGATTGGTCGGTGGCCTACACGGGGTACGGGTTTGTTAATTTTGGTTCGCAAAACCAATTTGTTCGGTTTGCACCGCAAGCCTCGGTTGCTTCGCATGAAACCCACGCCGGATTGTTATTAGCTAAAAAGCATTTGAAGACGCCAATTAAAAATTTTAGGGTCAGTGTCACCGTTACGACTGAAAAACAATTGCGGACACCAAAGCCAAACGCGTGGGAATGTTTTTGGCTTTTCTTTAATTACGCCAGCGACCTTCATGGAAAAAAAGTGACTAATTACTTTACGCTGAAACCAAATGGCATCGAATTAGGACACGCGTATGAAGAGCTAGGGCAAGACTTTTTAGCGACCGCTGCCCAGCCTAGACTAGTAATTGGGGCCAAAAATAAAATCGTCATTGAGAATAAAAATGGGCTTTTAAAAGCTTGGGTTAACGACGTTCAAGTTTTAACTTTTAATAGCGAACAGGCTAAGTATCCACTTTACTCTAATTCCGGAACTATCGGACTTTACTCGGAAGATTCACAAGTTAAAGTAGAGTCGGTCGATATAGTAAAGCTATAAATAAATTCTTTAAATTGATTGCGCTGGGCTTTGGTTAATTTCGCTAAGCAGGCCTTAAGAGGCTTTCCACTGAGGCGCCAAAATTTGCGATTGCCTTTAACCGGCACTGGCTTTTCTAAAGCCACGATATTTTCGAGCACAAGCCCGAATGGTCCGACAAACCACTCTTTCGTTTTTTTAGTAATGCCTTTTTCATCGATGACATCGACAACCTTTGCAAAACCAATCACCGACCCAAACGAAACGTCTTCAGCTTTTAATTTAACGCCAAAATTTTTTTCGGTCCATTCAAATTCTGATTTTTATTTTTTGGCCGCCGCATGCAACGCAATGGTTCCACGGCGCTTGGTTTCCCAGCGACGACTTTCAACGTTCATTTGGCGATGTACGATCATGTGACCCCACGGCTGATCTAAACTCAGCGCGTAGATAAAATCTTTTGTTATGTTTTTCATAAAAGTGTCGCTTTGAATCCAATGTAACTAGCCGTTAAGTATCGAAATGCTTGCGAAATAATCAAAAAAAACGCATCACATTTTAGTGATGCGTTTACAAATTTTAGTTAAAAAACTAATTACTTATTATCTGAACGAGGTGAAGCAACAGTTCCGTTATTTGAATCTGTTGTGCCTGGAGTACGAGTTCCAGCCGTGCTGTTTTCAGCCGGAGTTCCATCGTTAGTTACAGTTTTAGAATGAACGGCGGCACCGTTCATTGTGTCAGATGCATTTGCACCCGTTCCAGCTGCGCCAGCACCCATTGTCGCTGAACCAGTCGCGGCTGCATCAGTCATTGTGCCTGAATTTGCTGAGTTGTCTTTTGTGGTAGTTGTAGTTGTTTGCTCTGATGTCGTGCCGGTTGTTGTTGTTGTGCGATTAGCGCTAATGCGGCTTGCGATTACGGCGATAGCGATTAATGCAAGTACTACTAAGGTAACGATTGCAGCTTTTCTTTCCATGAATGGTCTTCTGGTCTCGTTTGTGATTGTTGCCATAAAAATCCTCTTTCTAGTTAAGTTTATCTTTTGTTTGTTCAGACAGACAGGACAGTTGCAAAACAAAAACCAAAACTAAGAGTGAAGATGTTAGCTCTCACGACGTTGGGTGTGGAAAATTGGTCTAGGTTTGCTGGGGCGCCGCTTTTTAGCAACAGGTAATCATAACAACGAAGCAGAGTTCATTTAAGTGCGGCTTGCATTCTTTTAAATCAGGTTTTTAGTCTTAAGTTATAAAGGCCAGGTTAAGTCTTTGAACTAGGCGCCGATAAACCATTGTGAATTCGAAATGGTTTAGCTTTATTTTGGGCATCATAATCACTCTCACGTTGAGCTCATTTTCATTTTTTTACTTGCGGCACTTTGATGGCGCAAAAGAAAAGTCGCAAGCCATTTACAACTTTTTTGAAACACTTGACCTGAGATTTAATGATTTTAAATATAAATTTAAATCGGTGGCCCCCGTCAAAATTCAACAGGTCATTTTGGTGGGCGTCGATGATGATTCGCTGGAAGAAGTGGGTCGCTGGCCGTGGAGTCGCGTGCATATCGCGGAAATCTCAGAACGCCTGATTTCTTATGGAGCACGGTCGATAAGTTACGATATTATTTTTTCTGAACCCGAGCGTGAAAATAAAGAGGCTGATCAAATATTTGCGAATTTTGTTGATAAAAATCAATCTAAAATTATTTTAGGCTCGTACAGTGAAAATTTAATTCACCCACTGCCCTATCAAGATTACTGCGTGACTGAAGCTTTTCTGGCCAACGGTGGGACGAACCTTGTTAAAATTAATCCGTCATTCATTGTTGAAGCGGGCGCAGACCAGTACGAAGAACTTAATTGGAGACCATTTTTCGCGCAATTTTTCAACGCGGTTAAAAAAACTACGTTTGATAAGTACTTATTAGAAAACAAGGTGAAATCGATCGAAGAGTTGACTGACTTTCAAAGAAATTATTTAAAATCAATCTCGATTAAAAACACATTTGATTACTGTCACCGCTGGCTTACGGCAGAAGATCAATATTTTAATTTAAAAAGTGAAATCACGCTTAATCTTTTTAAAGAACTTTTCGCGAAACTCAAGCCGCCAAATGAAACTGAGGTTTTAGCTCTGATCAATAAATTTAAAATGGATTCATCGGAGGAGCCTATTCCTCAGTATGGAAAGTGGTCCACGAATATTGACTTAATTCAAAGTAAGTCGATGTACGGGGCAGCCTTTAACACGAAGCTAGATTCGGATGGATTGATTCGTCGCTATCCGCTGTTTTATCGCGCCGGCAATAGGCTGGGCTCAAGTTTTATTCCTTCGTTGGCTTTACAGCAGTACTTAGTTTCAACGGGGTACCGCGCCGAAGTTAAAATTGACCAAGTGAACGGCGTAAAAAAAATCACCAGTTTTATCATTAAAGACCCCAGCCACGAGCCCGAAGAAATTGTGCAAGTTTTACCGGTTGATTCAATCGGTAACTTGATGATTAATTATTATGGGCCCCGTATGACTTTGGCATCAGTATCGGCCAAAGAATTGCTTTCTAAAGATCCGCAAATTCACGTGATGGAGCGCGTACCGAACGATAGCTCTGACGTCGTTATCAAAACGGATACGGTTTTAAAAAGTGATTATTTTAAAGCAAAGTCTGTGCTATTTGGTATTACGGCGATGGCCGTTTACGACTTACGAAACACCCCGATTGATCCTAATTACCCGGGCCCCGAAATTCACCAGACGGTGCTTAATAACTTATTTAATAAAGATTATTACCGCAGGCTGCCCCATGAAAAAATGATCTTACCTTTATTTTTACTATTATACGGAATTATTTTTTCTTACGTGGTTTACCGGTTGGGCGCAGTTAATTCGGCCGCGATATTAGTAGGCTCAACGGTAATGGGTTTTGTAATTGACTATTTTTTATTTCTTAATAAAAAAATTATTATATCGAGCATTTTCTTTTTCATCTTAACATTTTTTATTTTTATGGCGATGCTTATTTATAAGTACTTATCCGAAGAACGTAAAAAAACTGAAATACGAAAAATATTTTCTAAATACGTTGCCCCCGCGGTCGTTGACGAGTTACTTGAAGACAACAAAAATTTAGAACTGGGCGGACGCAAAGAAAATCTAACCGCGTATTTTTCAGACATTAGAGGTTTTACTAGTTTTTCAGAAAAAATGGATCCCCAAACGCTCACGCAAGTTTTGAATGAATACCTAACACCAATGACTGAAATTGTTTTTCGTAATAAGGGCACCCTTGATAAATACATGGGCGACGCCATCATGGCTTTCTTTGGGGCGCCTTTAAATTACAAAGACCACGCCTACCGCGCGTGCTTGAGCGCGCTTGAAAGCCAGCTAGAGCTTTCAAAATTAAACGTTGTTTTCGAACAAAAGGGCTGGCCAAAAATTAGCATTGGCATCGGCATGAACACCGGCGAAATGAGCGTCGGCAACATGGGCTCGCAAATTGTACAGAACTACACCGTCATGGGAGACGCCGTTAACTTAGCTTCGCGATTAGAGGGCGCGACGAAAGAGTACGGCGTGAAAATTTTAATTTCAGAATTCACAAAAAATGACCTCACGACAACTCACGCTGATGCGATTGTTTTACGGTACGCCGATATTCTACGAGTTAAGGGTAAATCAAAACCCGTCGAAATTTACGAAGTCGTCGCGCGCAAAGAAAACTTCACCGCTTGGGATTCACTCAAATCTTACAACGACGCGATGGCGCAGTATAAGAACAAAGATTTTACCGCCGCCAGAAATATTTTCTCAAAATTAGCCACCGCCGATTCGACCGATGGCTTAGCGGCACTGTATGTCGAACGCTGTGATGAGTTCTTATTAGAGCCACCACCAAGTGATTGGGATGGCGTGTTTAATTTAAAGACGAAATAAGTTTCGATAAAATATTTGTTTTTCTCAAATAGAAACACTTCATCCACTAAACTAAATCTCGTAACCCGACGATAAGTGATTGTTAATACTAAAGTACTCTATTTCTAAGTTAGGACATAACATGATTAAGTTGTACGTAACGATTGCGATGATTTCACTACTTGCGCTTTCTTGTCAGCGCGGCACCGAAGGTAAAACGACGATGCTGAGCATTCAAATTCCAACGGCTTCAACGTCCGAGAATATGTCATACAGCTCGTACAGCGATAGCGTCAGCACGCAGGATTTTTCGACAACCGTTCCTACATCTTTAGACTCTTTCAACTGTTACATGGTAACCGTCGGCGGCCCTGATGCGAATTTGCGCCGGAATACATGCGGCCAAAAGATTGCTGGCACAGCCTACGATTTCACCCCAAAGTTCACTTTTGGTCCTAATATAATTGGGGTACCAAGAAGTGCGCAATCGATTGACATTGAAGTTCCGGCTGGTGCCGACCGCGTAATTACCCTAATTGGTTATCAAAAAATGGTTGATTCCGTAAAATGTTCCGACATTAACTCAAGCGTAGATAAAAGCTTTTTCTCGAAGCCCTACGTGATTGGTCGCTCGGCGCCAACGAAACTTGCGCCAACAATAGGCTCAGAATTTACTACGGTTAAAATTTTAATGAGCTTAGATTCGAACGCTTGGTTTGACGAGTGTGCCGGTACCGACTTTGGAGATAAAGCCGGTACGCGATTAGCTACTAATATTTTAATGCGAAAAGAGACTTTTCCGCAAACTGGAGTTATTGTAGATGTGTGCAGCCCGATCGTTGTGGAATTTAAATCTGGTGATCTTTTTGGAGCGCAAACGGCCGCTGATATTAACGTGGCCTTAAATTACGGCTCGGCCAGCCTCGGAACTAGCACCCCTATGCTTTCGTCAACGCGCAATTATTTATCGTGCGTCAGCGGCACCTCTGATTCCTCATTCACCGTCCCCAAAGGAACGACCTCTTTAGTTCGCTGGGTTAAAATTCCGACATCTTTTGGCGGTGCGCAAGTTAATTTAGGTTTTTCGTTAAACACCACATTACCCCCCGATCCTATTTTGCCCGCACTAACATTGCAGGTTTCTGATGCGATTGGGTCCACTCGCCAATTTGATTTACGAGGCCCAGTTTCCGCGTTACCTGGAGTTTGTTATGAGTATACAATTGGCTCAAGAGAATATTGTGGAGCTGATTTAAACGGACCCGCAAGTTTTGATTTAACGACTTCATCAACGACTCGAATTTTTTCAGATGCGGCGTGCTCTTCTGATTTAAGCACCGCAGTTTTAAACTCTTCGGGCGACCCGACGCGCGCACTTTCCTTCGGAGCCTCGGGCACCTATTTATTTTATGCGAAATTTAGTGATTCGAAAGATACGCAACGATTTCGAGTTTCAACGGCGGATAATACTTTTCGCAACTCTTATACCTTTACAAATGTGAAAGATAATTTTTCGCCCAGAGCCGTTAGTCAATTAGTGGTTCGTGAAGCGATGTATAAGTCATTGAACTTGCCGGCGTCAGCATTGGCTGTCAACGGAGTTGGCTGCTACCCAGTGTTCTTGGCGTTGGCTAACTCAATCGGAGCCGAGGTTCCAACATTAGCTGCCATTTCATATTCGATTTCGACAACGGGATCGGTTAGCGTACGTGAAACCTGCACTGGAACTGATTTAGCTTCCGTCAGTATTCCGGCTTTAGTTTCTTCTAAAAAAATATATTTAAAATACAGTGGTAGCAGTCAGTCTAGTGACGCGACGGTTACCTTTACTCCCCTTTCAGGAATAAGCGCCCCTTCACTCAATTTACCAGTTAAATTTCAATAATTAAAAAAGTTTTTCTTGTAACGTAGAACTTTTCTTTAAAAACCAGTCAGCGTGAACATCGTCGTAAAAACTAACTTATTATATTTATACGTTTCTACGTTTGATTGATTGGTTTGGTATTGTAAACCCAAGCTGATAAGCTTATTAACCGACAAATTATAACTTCCACCTATGTAACCTGCAATATCAGAATCTTTGCGGCTCGTAGTTGATTCACTATAGTTTTGCGCATAGTAGTCAGCCTTTGCAAATAAATTCCAAGTAGGCGTTAAAGATCTGAAGTACCCTAGCGAAAGTAAAATTTTATTATAACTTACATTTTTACCTTCGGCTTTATTTATCAAATACGAAAAATCCACAATGGCATTTGCATTCGTGGGCTTATCTAACAAATAGTAATTCGAAACGGTTAAGCCGTACTTACTGGCACTTTGCAAATCATCCGTTGAGCTTTCGGTTTGCGTGGATTTTTCTTGGGTTAAATAAAGTTTGTATGCCGTCGTCAAATAATTTGAATGAGCTACGGTGACACCCGTGTTAACGATTAAATTGTTAAATACGACTTCACGCGCCGTGGTGTCTTTCGTTAAATAGATTTGTTGAATACCAGGTGAAAAAATAAAGGCCACGTTTTTTTTATCGATTAAAATGTTTTGATTATATGGAATATAAAAATCGACAATGAACGGATCGGTACTTTGAATCGTCGTGTCGGATTTAAATTTATTATTTAAACTATATAGGTCCGAGAAGGCTAAAGTGGGGCTGAGTTGAAATGATTCTTGATTAATAACGTGATAATAAATGCTTCCACCGTAGCTAAACCGGTAAGCGTCAAGTGCGGTGGTTGAATTTTGTTGAGAAATATTCAAGACGTTTTGGTCATACATCATTCCAACGCTAAGGCTGTAACCAAACCGTTTGCTTAACCTTAAAAGTAATTTTTCTTGTCCGTCAATTTGATCTATATATTTTTCGGCAGACTGATCAAGTTGCGGGTCAGTTGATTTATCAAGTACAAATTCAAAATGTTTTTTGGAATCGGCGTAGCGCGCTTGCTTAAATTCAATTTGTCCCGCGTAAAAAGCAGCAATGGGCGCAAGTTCCGAATTTGTTTCTTCGGCCAAGCTGTTAAATTTTCTTTCGGCTAGTTCATAGTTTTTCAGTCTGAGTAATGCTAGGCCCTGATAGTATTGAGCCTGCTCGGAGTAGTTCGTCATGCCTTCTAACATCATGAATACAGAAAGCGCCATGCGGTAGGCCCCTTGGCGATACAGACACTTTCCGTAATCAAAATAAAGCTGATCGATTTCAGGTAAGTAAATAAGGGCTTCTTCAAATTGTTTGCGCGCTTGATGAAAGTCATTTTGGTCGTAACTTTTTAAAGCGTCGGCGTAAATTCTTTTAGCTTCTTCCTTTTTGATTGAAAAACCAGGCGTGGGGGCCGTCAATTGATTTTTCTTGGTTAAATTTTCGCGGCGCAAGGTTCGCTCGACCTGTAGGTATAAAATAAAATCATTACTGAGCGGGGCTTTATCACTGGGAATGGCGCGGGCTTCGCTTTGGGCGAAACTTGGCGTCGATAGAAAAAAAAATAAGAGTAACGAAATAACTTTATTCACCAATTATTTATCAGTCGTTGGTACAACTTTAACCCGAGTGCTGGTTGGCAAATTTCGCGGTGGCGGGGGCGGGGGTTGCATCACTTGGGGCGGTGCTGGGGGCGGTGCCGGCGGCATCAGCGATCCGTCTTCTTTCGTAGGCCCACCCGGCTGTAAATCGCGACTATCAACTTTTTCTTTGGTCTTTTCTTTTGGCTGATCCTTAGCTTGGTCTTTCGGTTGTTCTTTTGCGTCTTTATCTTTTGCTTTATCTTTTTGATCAGTTTTAGGCTCAGTGGTTTCTTTTTTATCGTTGCCTTTGTCTTTAGTTTCAGAGAATTCGTTAGTTAACGATTTAAGAGTTTCAGCTTGAGCGGGTTTAGGCGCCGACGGAGCTTGGTCTTTTTTCATCGAAGACTCTTCACCCTTATTTACCATGACGGTGGCCAACGTAATTGGGTTACTGAGCGCAACCTGTCCTTTTAAAGTGACAACCTCGGTTACTTTTGTTTTTGCATCGAAGCTAGTAACAAATTCAGTTCCGCGCACCCCGGCTACAGCCGTTGGCGTTTTGATTAAGAACTTTGTTTTTTCGCCATCGTACGTTTGCTCGACGGTGTTTCTAACTTTACCTTGCGTTAATTTAAGTTCGACGTTTTTGTTTTCGCCCGTTTGATACTTTTCAATTTTTATTTTGGTCGAGGGTGAAATGCTTATGACATTTCGGTCAGACATTACAATTTTGGCACGCGAATCGACAGCCGAAATAATTGTATCGCCGACGGCTACTTTGAGTCCTACTTTGGCGGCGTTTATTTGGTTTTTGGCGTCTTGCACTTTGACGTCGCCTTTGACCACCATAAACATGCCGTAGTCGGCTTGCGCCGTAGCCATAAATAATATCGATAAAATTAACATTGAAAATTTGTTCAAAAATTTCGTCATACACCCTCTTGTTTTGGATATCATATAGATAAAATTTGCGTACATCAGCTTTTGATTGTTTAAGTTTGACTTTGGTCCTGTATTATTTAAGAAACAGGGCTAGATTAATTTGTGGTTTGCTAGCCTTTCTTAATTAATTCTTAACCTGGCAAAAGCATTTTCTAATCAATAGTGGGGGTGCATGGCGTTTTATTCGGTTAAATATTTATTGTTGCTGGTAGTTTTGTCGGCGCGATACTTCATTATTGCGGGTTTGTTTTTTTATCTCACGCAGAAGTTGTTTGTGGCTGCAAGTCAAAAAACTGTGGTCAATGCGAACCCACGTTTCAAAAAACAAATTCCATTTGAGATTAAGCAATCATTGGTTACAGTTTTTATTTTTTCCTTGGGTGGGCTTAATTTTGTTTTCGCTAAAGAAGCGCGCGTGGGCCAAATTTATTTTGACGTGCATGAATACGGTTGGGCCTACTTTGTATTTTCAATTTTCTTAATGTTAATGGTTAATGA
>JACMNA010000051.1 GCA_014378765.1 Bdellovibrio sp.
GTTTAGCAATTGGCGAAAAAGCAGGAGAGCGTATGAGTTTATTAGAAAATTTAAGACCTAAAAAAGGATCTACCCATTACAAAAAAAGAATCGGTCGCGGTATCGGTTCTGGTATGGGTGGAACGGCTACTAAGGGACACAAAGGTCAATTAGCTCGTACCGGCGGAAAAGTTCGTCGTGGTTTTGAGGGTGGTCAAACGCCTTTAACTCGTCGTTTACCAAAGTTCGGTTTTACGAATGCAGCTTTCGCTAATAACTTTCAAGTTATCAATCTTTCTGATTTAGCTAAATTAAATTCTTCAACAGTTGATGCGGCTTTGATGTATCAAGCCGGTTTAGGTTCAAAGTCAGCTAAATTTAAAATTTTAGCTAAAGGTGAAATAACTAAAGCAGTTACGGTTAAAGCCCATGCGTTCAGTGAAAAAGCAAAAGCCGCGATTGAAAAAGCTGGTGGCACGACTGAGGTAATCAAGTAGTGGCAGAACAAAATAGCGATACTAAAGGGTCAGGCACGCTCAGAAATAAAATTTTCTTCACTCTTATATGTTTAGCTGTTTACCGTATTGGTGTTCATATTCCTACGCCAGGTGTAAATGGATTAGCGGTTTCAGAATTTTTCTTATCGCAAAACCGTGGTATCTTCGGAATGTTTAACACCTTCAGCGGTGGAGCCTTAGCACAATTTTCTATTTTTGCATTAGGTATCATGCCGTATATTTCGGCTTCAATTATTTTTCAGTTATTAACTTCGGCGATCCCATTCTTAGAATCTTTAAAAAAAGAAGGTGAAGCGGGACGTAAGAAAATTAATCAATACACTCGCTACGCGACGGTATTGCTTGCGATCATTCAAGGATACGGAATTAGTACCTGGTTAGCTGGCCAAGCTACTCAAGGCGGAAAAGCGCTTTTGGTTTCTGGTTCTTTGGGTATGTTTCCATTTAAATTTGTAACGATTCTTACTTTAGTTGCCGGCACTTGTTTTATCATGTGGTTGGGCGACCAAATAACAGAAAAAGGGATTGGTAACGGTACGTCGTTAATTATCTTTACGGGTATTGCGGCTTCAATTCCAAATGGCGCCCAACACTTGTTTGACCTTGTGAAATCGGGCGAATTAAAAGTGATTATCGCAATTGGTTTATTAGTATTCATGTTAGCTGTTATTGCCGCCGTTATTTTTATGGAAGTGGCTCAGCGACGAATTGCAATTCAGTACAGCCAAAAGCTTGCGAATAATAACATGGGGTCTTTGGCTTCAAGCCATTTGCCTATTAAAATTAATTTCGCCGGTGTTATTCCGCCGATTTTTGCTAGTTCATTATTAATGTTTCCGAGTACCGTGGCGCAGTTTACGCAAGCTCCGTGGGTGAATGCGATGCGAGATTCTTTAAACCCGAATGGAGTTATTTTTAATATTCTATTCGTATTGTTTATTATTTTCTTTTCTTTTTTCTATACCGATATCGTGTTCAACGCTGACGAAGTTTCTGATAATTTAAAAAAATCAGGCGCGTTCGTTCCGGGAATTCGTGCCGGCAAAAGTACAGCTGATTTTATTCGTTATGTGTTAGATCGCATTAACGTATTAGGTTGTTTGTATCTTAGCGTAATTTGTATTTTGCCAGGTCTTTTAATCTCGTTGTTTAATTTACCGTTCTATTTCGGTGGTACGAGCTTATTGATCTTGGTGGGTGTGGCAATCGATACCTCACAGCAAATTCAATCGCATTTATTATCACAAAAATATGACTCGTTCCTGAAGGGCGTAAAAATCCGTAGCAGGAGGGTTCAGTTTTGAACCTGATTTTGATTGGTGCGCCAGGCTCTGGAAAAGGAACTCAATCCAGACTGCTCATCGACAAATATAACTTCGTTCAGTTAAGTACTGGCGACGTGCTGCGAGCCGCGATCTCTGCAAAGAGTGACGTGGGTATGACCGCTAAATGTTATATGGACCAAGGAAAGCTAGTTCCTGATGATGTAATGATCGCCCTAGTGGAAGATTACATGTCGAAACAAAGTGGAAAGTCGGTCATTTTTGACGGCTTCCCGAGAACGGTTGCGCAGGCAGAGAGTTTAGACTCAATGCTAAAAAAAAATGCAGCCCGGATCGATCATATTGTTTATTTTAAGATCAATCCTCAGATCTTAGTTAAGCGTCTTACGGGTCGCAGAACTTGTTCTCAATGTGGTGAAATCTATCACGTTGAAACGAAACCTTCGAGTAAGGGCCACCTTTGTGAAAAGTGTGGAGGCTCTCTTACTCAAAGGGCTGATGACAAGGAAGAGGTAATTGGAGAGCGCTTAGCGCAGTTTGAAAAGAACACGGGTCCAACTATCGAGTTCTATCGAGGACAAAAACGTCTCGTAGAAGTTGATAGTATGCAGGAGCCGGAAGTTGTTTTTAAGCAGATAGAAAAAGTTCTAGATCTGGCCAATTAGGGCTAGACTAGGTTGATGTACAGTGTTACTAATTGTAGCCTTTTGGCGGGGTATTGTTATGAAGGTTAGACCATCAGTTAAGAAGATTTGTAATAAATGTAAAGTTATTAAAAGAAAAGGTGTTATCCGCGTGATCTGTGAGAACGCGAAACACAAGCAAAGGCAAGGTTAAGCTATGGCACGTTTAATGGGTATCGATTTACCTCGAAATAAACGAATCGAAGTGGCTTTAACTTATATCTTTGGAATCGGTCGCTCTCGCGCTCGCTGGATTGTTAAAGAAGTTGGAATTCCTGAGACACTACGTACAGATAATTTAACGGACGAACATTTAGCGGGAATGCGTGCGTTGATTGAATCTAAATTTAAAGTTGAAGGTGATTTACGTCGTGACGTTGGTATGTTTATCAAACGTTTAACAGATGTGAATTGCTATCGTGGAACTCGTCACCGTAAAGGCCTTCCAACGCGTGGTCAAAACACTCGTTCGAATGCAAGAACTCGTAAGGGTCCTAAGAAGACGGTCGCGAACAAGAAAAAAGCTGTTTAATCGGTAAGGTGATAAAATGAATACAGAAATGAAAAAACCGACAACGGTTAAGAAAAAAGTTAAAAAAAATATCGTACAAGGTCAGTGTCATATCAACGCTGGTTTTGGTAATGTTATCGTTACTTTCACTGATCCATCAGGAAACACAGTTTCTTGGTCGTCAGCTGGCCACATGGGTTTCAAAGGTTCTCGTAAAGGGACGCCTTTCGCAGCTCAAGTTACCGCTGAAGACGCAGCTAAAAAAGCCATGGAAAGCGGAATGAAATCAATTGATGTATTACTGACGGGCCCCGGCGCCGGTCGTGAGCCAGCAATCCGTGCCTTAGCCGGTACGGGATTACGAATCCTTTCTTTAAAAGATATTACACCTGTTCCTCACAATGGATGTCGACCGCCTAAGCGTCGAAGAATTTAAGAAGGGTTTGATATGAGTTGCGTAACCAATTCAGTTTGCAAATTATGCCGTCGCGAAAACATGAAGCTTTTCTTAAAAGGCGATCGTTGTTTTTCTGATAAATGTTCTTTTGATCGTCGTCCTTATCCACCCGGACAACACGGTCAATCTCGACTGAAGTTTTCTGAGTTCGCTTTGCAATTGCGTGAGAAGCAAAAAGCAAAACGTTATTACGGTTTGTCTGAAAAGCAATTCCGTAAGTATTTCGAATTAGCTGATAAATCAAAAGAGATCACTGGTGTTAAGCTTTTGAAGTTTTTAGAACTTCGCCTTGATAACGTTGTCTACACGCTAGGGTACGCAAACTCTCGTCGTGAAGCACGTCAGATGATTTCTCATAATCACTTTTTAGTAAACGGTAAGCGCGTGAATATCGCCAGCTTCATCGTTAAAAAAGGTGATGTGATTGAAGTGGCTAAAGCGAGCCGCGAAATGAATAAAGTTCTTGCGGCTATTCAGGCCGTTTCACGTCGTACTGTTCCTAGCTGGTTAGATGCAAATCACGCCGCTTTTATTGGTACGGTTAAGGATCTTCCTACACGTGATGAAGTTACAATTCCAGTCGAAGAAAGTATGATCGTCGAGTACTACTCTCGATAATTGTCGAGTAGAACTCGCGGAAATAAGGAGTGAATGATGCAAGAGCACTATTATAAATTTTGGAGAGAGTTGATCAAGCCTAAGGGTTTTGAGATCGAAAAGGAAACTCAAAGCTATGAGTACGCTAAGTTCGTTGTGCGTCCTCTTGAAAGAGGCTTCGGCGTTACTTTAGGTAATTCATTACGAAGAATTTTGTTGAGCTCAATGATGGGTTCGGCAGTTACAGCCGTTAAATTTGACGGTGTACTACATGAATTCTCTACTTTACCAGATGTCTTAGAAGACGTTGCAGATATTATTTTAAATCTGAAACAAATTCGATTCCGTCAGTACAATTCAGAAACTTTGACTTTGAAAATTTCAAAGAAGGGTCCTGGAGTTGTAACGGCGGCAGATATCGTTACTTCTGATAAAATCGAAATCTTAAATCCTCACCAGCACATTGCTACCTTAGGTAATAATGCAAACTTCAATGCTGACCTAATCGTGTCTTACGGACGTGGTTATGCTCCAGTTGAAACCGCTGCTTCTGATTTAAGTGTTGGTTTTATCGGTGTGGACGCGCTTCACAGCCCGATCCGCAAAGTAAATTACTCGGTATCAAATGCACGTGTTGGTCAGCGTACTGACTACGATGCTTTGTCGCTTGAAGTATGGACGGATGGATCTTTGAAACCTGAAGAATCAATTTCTTTAGCTTCAAAAATCTTGAAGGAACAGTTACAAATTTTCTTAACTTTCGACGAATCGTTAGAGCCTTCTGATGAAGTGCGCGCAATGGGTTCATCTTCATTGAATGAGAATTTATTCCGTTCAGTTGACGACTTAGAGTTAAGTGTTCGTTCTGCGAACTGTCTTAAAAATGCAAACATCCGTTTCATTGGTGAGTTAGTTGTTAGATCGGAAGCCGAAATGTTGAAGACAAAAAATTTCGGTCGTAAGTCATTAAATGAAATTAAAGAAATACTTTCTGAAATGGGACTTGGTCTTGGAATGAAGATCGAAGGATGGCCGCCTCCGGGTTGGGATCCTAATTCAATGCCAGTTTCAGTTCGTAAAGACGTAGCGCAATAGGAGTTTGAGATGTCATCACATCGCCGGTTAGTAAAACATTTTAGTCGTAAGAGCGGTCCTCGCAAGGCTCTTATTCGTGGTCTTATGCATTCTTTGGTTGAACACGGTCGAATTAAAACGACAGTGGCTCGTGCTAAAGAACTTCGCCGTCACATCGAACGCGTTGTTACCTTGGGAAGAAAGGGCGATTTGAATTCAACTCGCTTAGTTATCGCCCGATTAGCAAGCCAAGAAATGGGCTTAGAATTAATTAAAAACATCGCTCCACGATTTAAAGATCGTCCGGGTGGTTATACTCGCGTAATCAAAATCGGTCGTAGACCAGGTGATACAGCGGAGATGGCTTTTCTTGAGTTCGTAGATTACGACTGGAAAGCAAAAGCAGGAGCATCGACTGAAGCTAAGGCTGGTAAATCAGCGGCGGCTAAAAAAGATGATAAAGCGACAGCTAAAGTTGCGAGTAAAGCTAAGAAGATAAAAGCGGTATTGGCTGCGAAGTCTGAAAAAGTTGTTCGTAAAATGCGAAATAAATCTCGCGCGGACATGCACGCTAGATAGTTTTGTAGAAAATAAGAATTTACTAAAAAACCCGAGCGAAAGTTCGGGTTTTTTTTTGGAATTTTTAGATTGTTGGCATCTGATAAACTTACTATTGTGTTTAGCAGAGGTGTTTAATGAATCTAATTAAGTTTTTTACTACAGGCCTTCTTTTGTTAACTTCGACAACTGCATTTGCTGATTTTGAATGTAAAACGGTGCCTTCAACGGTGTCGCCGCAAGTAAAAGTTTACGCAAGTTTAACTAAGCTTCGCATTTGCGTAAGTGGTAATGTCACATGTGGAGAATACTCGGTTGTTAATTGCCAATATATATTTGCATCCGGTAATAGCCAAGCAAGCCACCTTCTGCAGGGAAGTTGCGAATGGCATGTAAGCAGCACGAACATTTACACCTTTCTTTTTACTCCTACTTCTAATCTGAATTTAGTTAATTTAATGGCTAAGAATGTTGATCCCTCTAAAGATGAATTGGTTGGCACTAATTTAGAGTGTATTGGTAATTAGTCGGTCTTACATAAAATTTAGGTAAAAAATGAAATTAAAGTTAACCGTTCTTTTTATTGCATTGGCTTTGGCGCTTACATATTTTGTTTTTAAAAAAGATATCATGTCTTATCAATCGGTTACGCCTCAAGATGCGCCGATGTCTGGCGAAACAATTACTAAACAGGCCGTCTTCAATTATTTTTCTTCAGCGGCATTAGTTGATTATCAAGGCGTGGCGACCTCGATTTCTTCTGCAGACTTGCAGTCAAGTGATCGGGTGATCGTGCATCTTTGGGCATCTTGGTGCGCACCTTGCGTAAACGAAGTTCCGGATCTTATTCAGTTTGCCACTAGAGAAGTTGCTAAGAATTCTCGGAAGACGATATTTATTGCGGTTTCGCTTGATGAGGGGGCAGAAGAACTTGGAAAGTTTTTGAAGAGCTTTCCGGATTTTGATGCTGAGCCTTTTCGTCGGGTTTGGGATCGGGGTGGAGGGTTGGCTAAGTTACTAAATGCTGACCGGTTACCAATGACGGTTATGGTTTTTCGGGATCGGGCCGAGGTTAAGGTTGTGCGTGGAGTGGTGGATTGGAAGACGGTTGGGGATTGACGGAGTTTTTAGCTTTTTTGCTAGTCTGGGCTTTCTTCTAATACGTAGCTTCCATCCTTAGTGGCCTTCTCCTGGCTTCCTGCTAGGAGATTGGGGTTGGGACAGGTTTGGGGATTTTAGAATCCTAGGCCTTTTTTTAGTTCGTCGATTTTCTTTTGGGCTTCTTTTTCTACTTGGCCCTTGGCTTGGTTTTCGGCGTCTTTTTTGGTGGTGTTTATTTTTTCTTCGCCTAATTTCTTTTGGGCGTCTACTTGGGCTTGTACTTTATTTATTTCGCCTTGCGCTTGGTTTTTTAGGGCGTCGGTTTGTGATTGTAACTGTGACTTTAGCTTTCCGATTTCGTTGTTGATGCTGGCTTGTAACTGCTTGTTGGCTTCTTCGATTTTTCCTTTTAATAAATTTTCGAAAGATCTTTGTAGATCGGCACCTAGGCTTGATTGGATTTCTATGGCTAGGTCTGATAGCTCGCCTTTTGCTGACGCTTGTAGGTCGAAACTTTTTACGGCATTGAGGGTTTGAGTTAGAATTTCGTTTACCGTTTTGTCGGCCGTGGCTACGTTGAAATTAACGTTGTTGAATTGGTTTTTTAATTTGAGGTCATAGTGCTTGAAGCCAATTATTTCTCCGGATGAATCGAAGCTGGTGTTTGACGTTGGGATTGAGATTTGTCCATCTTTTGATTTCATTAGCTCTAAATTTTTTAGGATGTATGAAGCCACGCCGAAATTAAATTTAACGATGGGTTCTTCTTGTGTGTTGTTAAGTTCTGCGCGAGCGGCTACGCCCGACACATTCATTTTTTTGAACTCACCTTTTATATCTAAGACGGTTGGTTTGCCGATTTGCCTTTGGTTAGAAGTGACATCGGTAATGAGACCCTTGAAATCACCGTAATCGACTTGCTCGTTTGAAACCGAACTGACTTTTATTTTTTGAATCCAGAATAATGGGTATCCCGTAGTCATTGGAAACTCATATGTTATGCCATACGCGCGTGCGTGCGGTTGGATCGTATTATCTGACTTTGCTGTTTTTTCGCCGCGGACCATTCGGGCGTACTTGGGTGGTAAATACTTTTCGGCTAGGTCTTTGTAGCGATCTACTTTTTCCGTAATGGGGCGCAGGTAATCCATGAAGAGGGCTTTGGCGAAACTGGCGGCGTCGATTTTTGGAATTTTGAAACGACTTTTTAATGTATCGATGTCTTTTTTAATTTGGCTATCGATGTTTTTGTAATCTTGATCAAGGCTTTTTAAATCGGCGTCTAACTGATTTTTTGTATCTTGCACTTGGCGATTTTTGGCGTCGACTTCTTTAAGTACTGAATCGATTTCTTGTAGCGAAGTTTGAAGCTCTTGCGGGGTTTTGAAGTCTTTGGTTTTTATTTTTTCGAAACGTGCTTTGAGGGTGTTGAGTTCTTGTCCGGTGGGGAGCGTCTTTATTTTCGCATCCCATTCCGTTTTTTTCTGCGTCCATTTTTGGTTCATATCTACTAATAGTTTTTTAGAAGCCATCTGGCCTTCTAAGTTTTTAATTTGGTCGTCGAAATTTCCGGACTTCAAAAACTGTGATACATCACTGAGAACATTTGATTTATTATCTTTTTCTAATTTATTCAGCGCTTTGTCTTCTAACTGCTGGGCAAAGCCGGGCTTATTAGAAATGGGTGGTGGGGGCGCTACTTTTCCGCGGCTAGAGCGCTTAGATTTAAATTGAATACCTTCAACTGCCATTTCTTCAACGACAAATTTAACTCGAACCAAAGCATCCCAGTTGACGTCGAAACGCACATCGGCCAATTCAAGCGCGTTGAAATCAGGTTCTTTGCTGTCGGTTAGTTCGATTTTTTTGATTTGTACATTACCTTTTAGGAACGAACTTTTAAATTCACCGATATTTACTTCAGCGCCGAGGGCTTTGTAGCCGCCCCACTCAAGGGCCCTCCTCATATGCAAATCAAAGAAGAAATAGAAATACGCCCAGAATAAAAGGCAGATAATTAAAAATGGAATAATGGCGTTCCAACGAATGGGGCCTTGAGTTTTTTTGGTTTTCATAATTTCGGTGGTCATTACACAGCTCCGTATAAATCATTATATTTTAAATACCACTCGTAGACTTTAGTGGCTTTGAACGCCTTCCAAGCCGTTGTGGCTTCAATGCGGGCCACGATTTGGGTGCGGTATTGAACAATGAGTTTTCGAAATACAAAAAATAGAATTGGGCATAAAAATAATGAAATAATAAAAGAACCCATCACGATTGAATTATTAAAGCGAGTCATCGGCAAAAAGGGCTTATTGAACATTTCGATCCATAGCCCTCTGAATAAATCGTTTTCTAAGGCCCAGCGGCCAAATTGATCAGCTACGGGATCAAGTAAGTAGGCGATAAATTTAAAAAAGAATGCCGACAGCATCGCGGCGCCAAACTGCACCCTAAAAATAAACACAATCATTAATACCAATAACGTTTGAATAGATAGAAAAGGAGCAAAACCTAAAAACACGCCAAAAGCGAGTCCGGCGGCAATCTGATTTTGGCCAGTTTCTGAATGGAGCATGCGAATGAGGTTAATGATTTGCTTTGTTAAAAGTCCCATTTTTTTATTCCTATCGTTCTTCCTGGTTTGTAATTTACTTTATCTGTACTTTAATTATTATTCTTAAGTTTTTTTATTACATTAAACGCTTGCTCGAGGTCACCGATTATATCATTTGGCTCTTCGATTCCGATGCTCATTCGAATTAATTTTTCTGGTATGCCTGAATCAACTTGTTTGTCTTTAGGCACGGCCGAATGGGTCATCATGCCTGGCACTTCGATGAGGGTTTTAATGAGCCCGAGGCTAACCGCTAATGTAATTGTGTAACCATTTTTTGCAATATAATTAATAAACTTTTCGGTCGTAGCCGCTGAACCTTTAAGGGTAAAGGTCAGCATGGTTCCCGGCGCAAATTCGCCCTTTGGAGTTCGAAGTAGTTTTTTAGCTAATTCAAACTGCGGAAAGGATTTGAGGCCCGGATAGAAAACGCTTTCGACTAAATTATTCTTTTCTAGATACTGACCGATGATGAGGGCGTTTTTTTGTTGTGCTTCAAAGCGCAGAATCTGAGAAGAAATGCCGTAGACCATAATATTCCACGCTGAGTGCGGATGCATTGTCGCCCCAATGTCTTTTCTGATCATCAGTACGGGCGTTAAAAATTTTCTTGAAGTAATAAGGGCCCCGCCCATTTCGGTGCCGAATCCGGCAATGTTTTTAGTTAAACTCTGAATCACAATATCAGCGC
The DNA here is from genome assembly GCA_014378765.1 of Bdellovibrio sp. Classification (GTDB taxonomy): domain Bacteria; phylum Bdellovibrionota; class Bdellovibrionia; order Bdellovibrionales; family Bdellovibrionaceae; genus Pseudobdellovibrio. Next base: position 10,073 of record JACMNA010000051.1, read on the forward strand.
CGTGATCGAGTGGGCGAAGCCCCCAAGGTGTGGCAAATGTATTATCGACAATCATTTTGATTTGATCATCTGATTTTCTAGTTTTATTTTCTTTGGCAATAAGGGCAGCGATGCGATCGATATCAATGATTTCAAGTGAAGGATTCGCTACCGATTCAAAATAAACTATTTTTACTTTTTTATTTTTTAAATCTTGGGCCGAAATTTCATTTACGTTCAGCAAAGTATAAGTAATTCCGTAGCGGGGCAGCCAATTGGTTATTAAGCTATACGTACAACCGTACAAAGTTTTGTGAGATAAAACTTGGTCACCACTTTTAAGAAAAGCTAGAAAAGATGCGGAAATAGCCCCCATGCCAGTCGAAAAGCTGACGGCAACTTCGCCATTTTCCATTTTGGCCAGTTGCTCTTCAAGCATTTTAGAAGACGGTTCCTCTAGGCGATCATAAATCCAAATGGGATCATTATTATTTTGGGGGTCTGCGAAAATTTGAAATCCGTCAGCCCCTCGTTGCAGCGAGTGGAGACGGAAAGTCGTTGATGCCGTCATGGGGGGCACTAAGTGGTGTGAAAACTCCCACGCCTTTGTAGAAGCCGAACCATGAATATTAAATGTTTTAATTGAGGGTGCAGTAATTTGTTGCTTTGAAGGGGTAGACTTTGATTTGGACTTAGACTTTTTCATATTGATTCCGCCTGCAATTCTGCTTGCTTAATTTTTTTGGGTTGAATTGAAAATAAAATTCCGCCGACGAGTGCAAATAATAAATAAAATAGTTGCAAGACGCTAACGGCCGTCACGGTTGCCTGCCCTAACTCGTGACTGAACTGCGAAAATAAAAAATAAAATGCCGCTTGGCCAACACCGATACCGGCGGGAGTGATGGGAATGGCCGAGGCTAAGAAACCGAAACAACACAACGAGAAAAATACTAAGAAGGGCGGCGGCGTTAACCCGAGGGTTTGTACGATGTAATATAAAAAATAAATTGAGATCAGTTGAATGACAATACAGATTGCAATGTTTTTTGTTTGCAGTTTTCTATTTCGGAAAGCCATGAAGGTTAGCTGGAAGCTTGAAATAACTTTGTCTAATTTAATAAGAATAAAAGATTTTTTATCTTTAAATAAAAACTCTAATTGTTTTAAAATTGTGGGCGCTAGGTACAGCCCGGCCGTAACCCCTAATAACAAAACGCTACTAACTACTAAGAATCGATGTAGTTTTGCATCTCCTTGTTGGTAAACTTCAATCATCAAAAAAAGCGCGGCCATCATAGTCATCGCAAATAAACCTAAAATGCGATCGGCTAATACGGTTGACAGCGCTTCTGATTTATTAATGCGTTGGGTACGAGAAAGTTCAAGGGCTTTCACTACATCGCCGCCTACGCCTCCAGGAATAAAGAAAGAAAAAAACTGGCCGATTAAAGTGAGCTTGAAGGCCTGCTTAAGTTTGAGGGGCACTAATAAATGAACGAAAAAACTCCAACGAATTGAAAGCAAAATAAATTGAATGAAAAACAAAGTTATGCCGGCAAATAAAACTTTTTGCTGAGATAAAATAAATTGAATTTGCTCGATTTGAAAAGGACCTTTTTTAATGAGCACGAATAACAAGGCTAAGGCGGCTACCGGGCGCCAAATTTTTTTGAGTATCAACATAACCTATTGTGGCCGGTGACTCGTCAGAGTCAAGACGATGCGCCTTGGACTCAAAGGGTAACTAAGCCTGATGAGTCTTTAAAATAAGCTGAATGTTTCTTAAGAAGGGTTCTAAATCCTTAAGTGGAAGTGATGTTGGGCCATCGCATAAAGCTTCAGCAGGGTTGGGATGAGTCTCTAAAAATATTCCATCAACTCCAATTGCCATTGCTGCGCGCGCGAGTGGCCATACCATATCGGCACGTCCGCCACTAGATTCACCCGTTGCGCCTGGCAACTGAGTTGAATGAGTGCAATCCATGATTACCGGAAAGCCAAGTCGGCGCATTTCAACTAAACCCGTCATGTCGTTAATAAGTCTATTGTATCCAAATGTTGTTCCGCGTTCGCAAAGTAAAACTTTATCATTGCCGGCATCAGTAGCTTTTTTGGCAATTGATTTCATGTCCCACGGAGCAAGAAATTGTCCTTTTTTTATATGTAACACTCGGCCGGTTTTAGCGGCGGCGATCATTAAATCAGTTTGTCTTGATAAAAAGGCCGGAATTTGAATAACCTCTGCATACCGAGCGGTCTCCTCAACTTGAATTGTTTCGTGAACGTCGGTTAACAGCGCACATCCTAATTTTGATTTAATTTTATCAAGTGATGCAAGGGCTGAAGACATGCCGGGGCCGCGAAAACTTTTTGCGCTTTGGCGATTTGCTTTGTCAAATGAGCATTTTAAAATCCATGGAATTCCTAATTGCTGAGTTACACGCTTAATTTCATGTCCGGTCTCGATGACCATTCCCTCATCTTCAATAATATCGGGTCCGGCAAAAAGTACGAAATTTTTAGCATCACCCCAAGTTATTTTTCCGGCGGGAGTGTCCATCGATACAGTTTTTGTAAGCGGCGTAAATTCAGTTTTCATAAATCCTTAGTCCTAACTTTGTTTCATTGAGAAATCAACTGCAACTTTTACGGCATCAATTACGATTTTTTGAGTCACATCATCCATATCGGGATACATTGGTAAACTAACAACATGCGCGGCCGCCCAGCGAGAAATTGAAATATCATGGTTCGATTTATTTTGGGCTTTATACCAAGGCTGATCGGGCATCGTTAGCGGGTAGTGCACGGTGGTTGGCACTTGATGCTCTTGCATCTTTTTTTGAAATAAATCTCGATTGCTAATCGTTAAGGTGTACTGTGCCCACACGCTTATATTGCTGGGCTTGACGAACGGAGTTGAAAACTGAGGATCTACATTTTCTAAACCTTTGAATGCTTGCGTATAAGCTTGCGCCACCCGGTTACGTTGATCCACTTCCCAGTCGTAGCGTTCCATCTTTGCCAATAAAATGGCACACTGGATTGTATCAAGACGCCCGTTTAGGCCTAGACGTGTATGATAATATCTTTTTTCAGAACCGTGCTCGCGAATTTCTTTCATAATTGAATGAAGCTTTTCGTCGTTTGTAAAAATCGCGCCACCTTCGCCGTAACAACCTAAAGGTTTCGCCGGGTAAAAGGAAGTTCCCGATGCGGTTGTACAGGCCCCACTTTTTTTATCTTTATATTTTGCTCCATAAGATTGAGCGGTGTCTTCAATCACGAATAAATTATATTTTTTTGCGATCGCATTAATTTCTTCTAAGTCGGCCGCTTGACCGTAAAGTGAAACTGGTAAAATTGCTTTAGTTTTTGACGTGATGGCAGCTTCTATTTTTTTTACATCAATGTTAAAAGTTTTACGATCAATGTCGACGTAGATGGGCGTCGCGCCGGCTAGAATAATGGTCTCGGCCGTGGCAATAAAAGAAAAAGCCGTCGTGATCACCTCATCACCTGGACCAATGCCTAGGGCCATCATCGGAATTAACAAAGAATCAGTGCCGCTGGCGACCGCTAAACAATGTTTTACGCCCGTGTGTTCAGCTAATCTTTTTTCTAACTCAGCAACTTCAGGACCACCTACGTACGCGCCGCTCTCTAATACCTTTTGAATGCGGGCGTCGATGGAAGATTTAAGGGCTTTATACTGAGATTTTAAATCAATAAAAGGAACAGTCATTGTTTCTCCTTCAGGTTTTGGTTTGATGGACTGATTATCACTCGAAGTCGAGAGTATGTCTATTGTGGAAAAAAAGCTTCACGTTATGACTCGTCTCGTGACAGAATTTAATCTTCTTTATTATCAAATTCAGGAGGAATGTCGTGCTAAATTTTACCAGTGTGGTTTTTTTGCTATTAGTAACAAGTTTTTTTGCAACCGCCGCGCCGAGTTCAAAAATACCAGATAAGCGTGATTTTTCTTTAAATACTAATGTTAACCCGTGCGATGATTTTCATGAGTATGTGTGTGAAACCGTCGAAAACAATTTTAAATTGCGCGATGATCGTAGTTCTCATACTTTTGCCTTCGACGATTCTGATGAAAGAATTTTAGAAAGGAAAAAAACATTCTTCAAAAATATTGATCAAATAAAAAATCTTTCGCCGCGGTCGCAACAATTGAAAGATTATTATAAAGCCTGCATGAATAAAACCCAGGCGGCGAAAGAAGAGCGTGCGTTAGTTAAAAGTTTAGTTGCAGAAATGAAGTCCGTTAAAACCATCGATGACTATATTGTTCTAAACCGCGATAACTTAACGAACGAGAAGTGGTCAGTGATAAGTTATGATATTTTACCTAATATTGATAATCCAAAAATTTATGATATGACCTTTGACGTCAGTTTAATGGGATTGCCCGAGCATAGTTATTATGAGGATGCTCAATTGGTTGAAGAATATCGCATTCTAATGGCAGAATTTTTTAATACGATTTATCCACAAGAATCTAAAGCTGAACATTTGCAGCGCGCGCAGGCCCTCGTCGATTTTGAAAAAAAGTTTAAAGAATTTTATCCGTTTCCGGCAGAATTTCGCCAACGCTACTCACAACCCAGAAAAATATCTCGCGCCGATTTTCTAAAGAAAATCAACGTTATGAAATTAGAGCCGTTCTTTCAAAAAAACGTGCCTGAGTCGGTTTTGCTAAGAGACTTCTTGCCCGAGAGTTTTGATTTCTTACAAAGAGAGCTAAAAACAGAAAACTTACAAGTTTTGAAAGACATGTACACCTATCGCAGCGCCCGCGATTATATGGATGATGCCTACCCCGAGCTGTTTAAAAAACGCTGGGCTTTTCGCCATAAGTTTTTAGGTGGTCCGATTAGTCGTTCTGACCGGCAAGAGCGTTGTACATCGGGGACCATGGGCGCTTTTAGCCGCGAGCTTGATATTGAAATGTTACCAAAAATGTTTCCGAATTTTCCAAAGGACAAAATGATTGAAGTCGCTGAAAGAATTCGGGCTTCTATTTTGATTGGAATTGAAAAAAATAAATGGTTATCCAGCGAAAGCAAAAAAGGCGCATTAGAAAAAATTAAAACGGCCAAATTGCAGTTGGTACGGCCCGTTACCGATAAAGAGTGGGACTTCAAACCGGTACTTAAGTACGATGCATCAAAGCCTTATGCCAATGCTAAAAAACTTTCACTGGCGGGTCATGAAAGAGCTTTTTTAAGATTGCGTGAAGGCGTTAACCAAGATGCGTGGGGTATGGGCCCCTTAACGGTTAATGCTTATTACTCGCCGGATAAAAATAAATTCGTTTTGCCGATCGGAATTTTGCAATACCCATTTTTTGTTACAGAGGGTGATGTAATTGAAAATTTAGGCGCCGTGGGTGCCGTTGTGGGGCATGAGCTAGGGCACAGCATCGACGACGAAGGTTCAAAGTTCGATTCCGATGGAAAGTTACGTCAGTGGATGAGTGAAAGTGATCTTAAAAAATTTCAAGAACGTGGAATGAAGATGATGGCACAATTTAATAAAATTGGTCATAACGGTTCATTAACTCAAGGCGAGAACATCGCTGACTTGGTCGGGTTAACTTTTGCTTACAACGCAGCTTTCCCTGAAGGCAAAGGCGACAAAAACGAAAAACAAAAATTTTTCGTGGCTTACGGACGCGTTTGGTGCAGCGTCATGCGCGAGAAAGCCAAAGAGATGCAATTAAAGACCGATCCACACAGTTTAGGAATAGCGCGTATTAATGAACAGGTAAAACACCAACCGGGGTTTTTTGAAGCATTTGCTTGTAAAAAAGAGAATAAACTATTTTTAGATCCTAAAGATCAAATTTCAATTTGGTAAGAGCTTAAAAAGAGTTGCAAGATCTTGACTAAAGGCTAGCCTTTTCGGCGATTTTTTATTGGATTCAAGTTAGATTTTTGCCGAAAAGAAACTATGAGTTTCTACAATGAAAAATACAAAAATCAGCTGTCTTTAGATCTTACGAAATTAGAACCATTGTTTCAATTGGGCCGAGAGCTTGATGAAGATGTGGTTTCGGAACTTGTTAAAACGCACTGTGAAACGGTGACAGTGCAGCTGAAACAAATTGAAATTTTATTCGAAACCAAAAATTTTATACAAGTTAGAAGCGAAGCTCATAAGTTGAAATCCAGTGCGGCGACTTTGGGTCTGAATAAGCTTTATCGAATGTGCATCGATTTAGAATCTTATTTACAAAATCCAAGTACGGCTTGTGCCCCCGTCGTTAACGCTTATATAACAGGAATAACCATTGAATTTAATTTAACAAAGTTAATGTTAAACAATATGCAAACGCAAGTTGGTGCTTAATGAATCAGTCACAATCTAAAAATATTTTGGTGCTAGACGATAATAAAAATGACTTACTTATGACTAAATTTGTTATTATGCGCATGGGCTGCAAGCCTATTTTAATCGATAAGTCTGCCCAGTTAATTGCAACCTTACAAGCTCATACCATTTCTTTGATTTTGCTAGATTTAGATATGCCAGGCCTTAGCGGAATTGAAGTCTTAAAAAGAATTAAGCGCGTTCCATCTTACAAGAATATACCCGTTGTCATGCTTACAGGGCATAGCGATGCCCTGAACGTTAAAACCGCCATTCAGCTGGGCGCTTCTGATTACATTGTAAAACCTATCGATCCCATGATTTTTGAAGGGAAAATAAAAAGATTAATTGAAACCAATCAGACAATTACGCAGAAAGATTGGATTGAGTATGAAATAAAAAAAGCGCAAAGCACGGAAGTGAAGTTAACATATATTGCACAAGTTTTTTCAATTGGTGAAATGGGCATAACGTTAAAAACAAATCAACCCCTGCCGCGTGAAATGACTTTTTTTTCAGACGCCGAACTTTTTAACGAACTAGAAATTGCGCAACCCCCACTTAAGGTTGAATCTTCTGTACCTTGTGAGGGCGGATATTTAGTAAAGTGCACATTAATTGGGTTGTCAGAATCGGACTTAAAAAAGATCAGACTTTTCAATCAATTATTAATGCGCCCCGTGAACCCATGAAGTCCTTTAGCATTTCTTCAAAACACCTAATGATTCTTATGGTTTTTGTATTACCATTTGCCTTTTTGTATTATCAATTTCTAACCGAAAAAAATGCTAAACTAGCGCAGTTAGATTTTCAAATCACTAAGCTAGATTTAGTTATCAAAAATACAAAACGCGCGAGCGAGCTGTTAAGTTTACGTATCAAGAACGGCGCAGTAAATAAAAACATAATTGACCAAAAATTTCAAAGCATAATTGAATTTTACGCGCATGCTTTAGTAGATTCCAATCTGATATTTGCAAATGATTATTATACTTATTTTTTAACTCAATTAACATTAGTGCGGTTTCCCGAACTATTCTTACAAATGCAAAAGTTAAATCAGATAGTCGAAGCCGGCCAAGATTCAAAATCGTCAAAAATAAAAGTGACTGAACTATTAAATTCAATTTCATTATTGGCCAACGAAGCCACAATTAATTCTAATCACTCAAGCGATCAGCAATTGACATCGGTTCGTGGCTACTTAGATCAAACGTTCGTAAGTCTTGGCCGATCTGACTTAGCATTTAAAAGTAGCTTAAATGATGAAAATAAATCTTTAACTAAGTATTGGCTAAAGTTATTACAAAATTTAGAAGACAATATTCAAGCAAAGCGCGATCTTCAAAGCACAGAACGTATGAAGTACAGTCTCATTATTGGTCTGTTACTTTTGTTAGCGGTAACAAGTACGATGAGCATTTTTTACGATATGAGCGAAAGAATCAAAAAGTTGATTCAGGTTACTAGGTACAGTCACCTAAATGAAATTTCGATTCAACCTTCAGATTATGGGTACGATGAAATCGGAAAGTTAGCGCAATCATTTCAGACCATGTCATTATCACTTAAAGATAGTTTTGACAAAATAGAGGCGGCCACGAACGCAAAGTCGCTATTTTTAGCTAATGTAAGCCATGAAATTAGAACGCCCATTAGCGGAATCATTGGCATGACAGATTTCTTGAAAGAAACTTCGCTAGATCACGCACAGCAAGGGTACGTGAGTGTTATTCAAAAATCTTCAAGCATGCTGCTGATGTTAATTAATGATTTATTAGACTTGTCACAAATTGAAAGTGGAAAGATGATCCACGAGCGCATTGCATTTGATATTAACGAAGTCATGCAAGATGTGTACGAATGTTTTTACCACCAAGCCTTGCAAAAAAATATTTCACTCAAGTTTGAATCAAACTTTGCAAGTATAAGTCATCTTAAGTCAGTTTGGCTTTTAGGCGACGCCCATAAGATTAAGCAAATTATTTTTAACTTGTTAAGTAATGCACTGAAGTTTACGCCGCAAGGTGAAGTGGTGCTGTGGGGTCAAGCGCGCTTGCTGCCAACCGGAAGTTACCAATTGAGCATTGGCGTCATTGATCAAGGCATTGGTATTGCGGAAGATAAAATTGAAAAATTATTTCATGATTTTGTGCAAGTAGACGCCTCGACTCGCCGGAAGTATGGCGGTACGGGCTTAGGACTTTCGTTATCTAAAAAATTAGCGGTGGTCATGGGTGGAGATTTGCGAGCCACTAGTCAACTGGGCGCAGGTTCTGAGTTTGTACTTACGCTTACTTTGCCGGTTGGCCAGGCCTCAGCGGAACCTGATATTGTAGCAGCCCTTCCATCGCGAAGTTGCACGAAAGGTTTACGAATTCTTGTAGCGGAAGATAATTCTGTGAATCAAATCATTCTAAAAAAATACCTAAAAAAATGGAATTTTCAGTCAGACTTTGTTGAAAATGGGGCCTTGGCGGTGGCTGCCATCAACGGAACTTCAAGTTATGACTTTATTTTAATGGACTGCCAGATGCCAGAGATGGACGGTTTTGAAGCCACTAGGCAAATTAAACTCATGCAGCCAAGTCTTAAAATAATCGCGCTAACCGCAAACGCGAGCGTTGAGGATGAGATTAAATGCCGGCAAGCGGGGATGACAGGATTCATCTCGAAGCCCATTGACCCCGATGCGCTATTAAAAATTTTAAGCGCGTCTTAGTCAAAACCAAGCACAGCTACGCCGACAATTTTTGGTAAAACTCACTGAGTTAAACACTTTTCTTATTTTGAGATAAGTTAAAGAACCGACCAAAAGGTATAGAAATCAAGTAGTTCAAAGGGCTTCAATAAAAAATTAATTTGGCCATCGGCTTGCTTTAACTGAAGGTATGAAAATACTAAAAGTGAGCCTAAAACAAATGTGTGTTCTTTTGATGGTTGCAGCTGCCTTGGTGGGATGCTCGGAAAAGAAGTCATCGAATAATAATAATAATAATCCAGTACCCGTTGTGACATACGTTATGACTAACGGGATCTGCACAAACAGTGCAAATGGCCAACAAGTAGACCCTTCGCTTTGTGCGGGCGCCGCTGGTGCTTACACGCTTAATAATGGTGTTTGTTACCAAACGGGAACTGGGCAACAAGTTCCAGCAAACTATTGCCAAAACGTGGGAACGAACAATGGATATACTTTAAATAATGGAGTTTGTTATCAAACAACAACCATGCAGCCCGTAGCACCTGCGCTTTGCACCGCTAATACCGGTGGCCAAGCTTGTTACGGAACTTATTATGATGGCTCCCAATGGGGTCAATGTAATGGTGCTAATTGCCGCGGATATACCTTGCAAGACGCTCAAGGTCGTCGCGTTACTTGTCAATAGGATGACTTAGCGGGAAGAGTTGAATATTTAATTTATAAACTTCTTCCCTTTTTCCAGATTCTAAAAATTCTGCTAATTTTCTTCTAAAATTAATTATTAATTCTTTTGCTTCGGGTAGAAGTTCATTATCTACAAACAATGTCATTGATGAAAAATCAAAAAACTGTTCAAGCGAACTTTTTTCTATAAATTTTGTTGCCATTTCAAGATTATTATTTTGAGCCTTCTTAAAAAATAAATTTTCTTTTGTACATGTCATTTGAAATGAAACCCCCGTCGGGCGCAGCATTCCCTTAGGATCACGTGCTAAAACTTTAAGGTCTTCCATTGTGGTCAGGGCCTTTTGAACGGTCTCTACGGGTAGATTAAAACGCTTTGCGATCCATGCGGGCTCATCCGTAAAATCATCGGTTTCGGCCAAAGAGAGTATTGCAAAATAATGCCACTCAGAAAACATTGGGTAATTATTAACGTCGAGCTTCAGATAGCTTTTTTGGTCTGAATCAAAAGTTTTCTTTCCCTTTAATAGTTTAGATATTTTTTCAATGTCTAGCGCCGTAAGGTTTAGTTTTTCGCAAATCTTGTCGGCCGTTTTTTTAGTAATAACGCGCTTACCGTTCAACATTTCTGAGACGGCGGTGGGACTGACGGACAGCCTTTTAGCAAACGAACGCAACGAAAAACGCGCATCCTGCACCTTCATGGCTTCGAAAGAATCTTGCATCAGCTTGCGTAAATAATTTTGCAGATCATTATTCTTAGGCTTGGTTAATGGCATGGGTCAAAATTAGACAAAGGGCCTTTAATTAGCAACCTTTAAAAGTATTTTCTTGTTTCTTTCTTGTTGGAACACAATTTCTTACATAGGTGGAGTTGCACCACATCCAACGTGCATCATTAAGCGCAGGTATCAACATGAATCTCCATATCTAGTTTATTAAGTAAAACACTTATACTAATGAATTTGCGTAGAATCTGTAAATGAAGTTTTGCCCCGTCAATATTTCAACAAAACCAAAACATGGTTAAAATTTATTTTTTTGTAAAGAAAAATTAACTTGTACGGCTTTTAAAAGTTTGTATTGATTAGTAAATTTAATTTATGAAAATACGAAGTGACTGGCTAAGGCCCCTTACAGCGATTGAAATGATCGATTTTTTTCACGTCAGCCAGCAAGATTTGATCAACAGTCGGGATATTGAATTACCATTAACGGCGAATTCAAAAAATTCTGAAAAACTTAAAGGGATGAAAGTTTTATTAGTTGAAGATAGCGTCGATAACCAGGAGCTTTTTACCATTTATTTAAACCGGCAAGGAGCTGATATAAGCGTGGCCCAAGATGGGTTAGAAGGTATGCAAAAAGCGCTGGCGCACGATTATGATGTGGTTTTGATGGACGTACAAATGCCAAAAATGGATGGAATCACTGCGGTTCAAAAACTGAGGGCCGGCGGATATAAAAAACCGGTTATTGCTTTAACCGCCCACGCGATGAAAGAAGAACGAGCGCGATGCTTAAATGCGGGTTTTACTGATTTTTTATCTAAACCTTTTAACTGTAATGATCTTATTGAAAAAATTCAGTACCAAGTTCATTAGCAGCAAATAATTTGCTCATTTACAAGCTGCGAATGGGGTCGTAACAATACTCTTTTGGATAATTTCTAGTTGAACCATGCACGGTACCGCTACCTAAGATGATTGATGTTTTTCGCGCATGCACATCATTGGCGTAAGATGATTTATTTTCAATTAGTCTTTCAACTAAAATATCACGTAAAAATAGCAAGCGGTTATACTCGGGTGCGCTTGGGTTTTTTAATAACCAGTTGGCATAGGCTCTTTGATTGTCTTTGTCAAAACCGCCGTTTTGCACAACTACGTCGTATAGAAAAAGAATCGAACGCAATTGTTTGAATTTAAAAAAGTTTACGTAGTCTTTAGCCTTAACGAACATTTTCGTCGCAGACTCAACTTGAATAGTTCGGTAAGCGGCTGACATTGCCGTATCTTGAAGCGACTTCTTCCAGCGAGGTATAAAATTTTTATTACTGTATAAATTATTAATAGCCCATTGTACGCTAGGTTTAATGCTTTGGGTGGTCGCCGCTTTTTTAAATAAATCAGAATCTATACCGTCTACAGAGTTGAAAGAACCAGAATCAGGAAACAACTCTTCGCTGGCTAAAGCACGCTGCGCGCTTAAAGGTTTTACAAGGATAGGCTCATTTTGCCAGTCTTCTAGCATTCGTCGCAAAGAAGAATAATCTGCATTAGAAAAGTTTTTAAGTAAGCTTGCGTGATCTTGTTGAAAAAGTTGAATAAGCAATGGCTGCAAAGTTCCTTGCCCTAAATTTTGTTGCATCAGCCCCAAACTGAGCCCTTGATTATCTAGATTATTACCGATGTTTTGCCAACCCTGATGACCTTCATAGCTACCAGTTAAATTAAGCGCCAAAGCAAAGTAAGAAGACCATGACCCCGCTCCAATCGCCGTAGGCCATTTGATGTTTGCTAAAGAAAGCGCGCTACAAAAAATTTGATTGGTGCTGGGAGTATGGCCACCGGCAGGATCAAGGGGATCGTTTGGAAAAGATCCAAGTTTTTCTGTGGAAGCAATCGTGGAAAAATCTGATCCACTTTTCGCAACTGGCGCACACGCGCTCGTTGCAATTAGCATTGAAAACAGAAATGGAATAAATTTAGTAATTCGCATTCTTACTTATCGGATTCGGTAAAAGTTTTTGTGAGCAAAACTAGCCCAATGTCTTAAACAATTTTCGTCATAAACTGACGAACTCTTCGACAGATTAAATACTTTTTCGCACAGCGTGATTTTAAATTATGTAATTTAAAAAAAATAGCAGAGTTCGGTTAATTCGGCAATTTTAGCTGGAGATTACTACTGTTTCTTTCTCATGTCTAAACAAGTAAGAATTTTTTAATAAAAATAATGTGTTTAAAAAAATAATAATTTTGAGGGTTGTAATGTTAAAAGTCTGTTTTAAAGTAGATGAATGAACAAAAACCAAATACAACAAAAAATTAAGGGCATTTTATTATTAACTTTTGGAATGGTGTTGAGTCTACCTAGCAAAGCCATCTCACAAGAATCAATTGCCGCTCCAACTTCATCTTTGGTATCTGACAAGGCTGCGCAAATTTCAAATATGGTAGTTTCCTTATCATGTGAAGAAACCCGATTCGTAAAATTGATTAACATCTATCGTTCTCAATTACGCTTAAGCACCCTAAAGGTTGCAAAATATGGCGTTCAGGCCGCTCGATGGCACGCTAATAATATGGGTCGACTTCATTACTTTGATCACACTGAACCTAACGGTCGTAATGCTTTCGACCGAATGAAATCATTCAATTACCCAGGGCAGTCTGAAAATATCGCGGCAGGAAATAGTGATTCAGGTAAAACCTTCTGCCAATGGAAGACCTCGCCTGGGCATGACCGCAATATGCGTGGAGTGAATTGGACATCGCTTTCGATCGGGCATGCGGCCATTCCGGGAAGTCAATTTACAAATTATTGGAGTTCAGGTTTTACTTCGAAAGATGCTGAATTGATCGCTGAACCATTAACGACAATGTCGGCTTGTGTAATGCCAACTCAGTTACCTGTTTGCCGAAAATAATCATTGAACCTAGCTGTCACAGGAAAGCTGACATTCAAGTCTTGAATGCGCTCGGAAATAATTTTTGAAGCATATTAAAATTATCTAAACTATTCATTGAATACGGAAGTCTAGGTCATTCGTTTATACGCCCAATCAAGACCTAAGGCAGGGCCGCCGCGTGCATTAACCTATTTTATTTAGGCTAAAAAAGTTAGGATGCCCTAGTTGCGAATGGATTGCCTAAAAAAGGAATTTGCCCAAGTTATTAATTTAAAAACTTACCTCGATGAAATGAATGAATAAAACATATGATTAATATTTGGAAACAGCAGACCGTCGAATTTGTTAAAAAACACGAAACTCGATTTGAAGTTGGATTTTTTATTGCTGGGTTTATCTTTGACGCTTTGATTGTCGGCGACATTGACCATTTGTTTTCACTGATTCAGCAGGCAGCGTACTTGTTAGTTATTGCCACGTTTATTCATTATGAAATTCTTTTTCGATCTTTAAAGTGGCGGCCGAGTGGTCGCTTTATCGTCAAAGTTTGGGAGTATCGAAATTTAATTCTGCATTTTTTTCTGGGAACGCTTCTTAACATATACTCTATATTTTACATGAAAAGTTCTTCGTTCGCCAGTAGCGTCGTGTTTCTATTGCTAATGATTGCTTTGGTTATTCTTAATGACAGACCCATGATTAAGAAATCAAAGATGAGTGTTAAAGTTGGCTTAGCGGGTATTTGTTTGTTTTCATTTATCTCAATTTTATTTCCATTAATTTTGGGTTTTGTGGGCTGGACGCCATTTGGACTATCGGTGATTACCACCGCAGCATTATTTTATTTACAAACGTTATTATTAAAAAAGCATTTTCCCGATGATAATACTTTAATGCGAGCTGTTTTTATTCCGGGAATGAGCGTCTTGGGGGTTTTTACTCTGTTTTATTTCTTAGGTTGGATTCCGCCAGTTCCCTTGAGTGTGAAAGAGCAGGGAATTTACCACTTAGTTGAAAAAAGAGAAGGGCAGTACTTTCTATCGACCGAAAACGAATCTTGGAAGTTTTGGAATTCTGGCGATCAAGAGTTTAAAGCGCGCGGTGAAGATAAAATTTATTATTACACGCAAATTTATTCACCGGGCCGATTCTCAGATCAAATTTTTATTCAGTGGTTATGGAAAGACCCTAAAAAAGGGTGGACGAAGACCGATCGCATTCCATTGCAAATTGTAGGCGGACGAAAAGAGGGCTTTCGTGGTTTTGCGGTAAAGTCGAATTATCAACCCGGTCAATGGCGGGTACAGGTTGAAACTTCGATGGGGCATGAGATTTCTAGATTAGGCTTTGAGGTTATCGCGGATCAAAGTTCTGATCCCCGCCCGTTTAGAGTTCTGACAAAATAACTTAGTAAGGTGCTTTGCCACCTAAAATAAAAGAACAAAAAATTAAAAATCTTTTGGAACATCGAATGGGCTGATTCACAAAAATAATCAAAATTTAAATTATCATTTATCAAATCTCAATTTGAGAAAAGTGTAGAGTCTAGCTATCGCATGTAAAAGACGTAATCAGCATATGGACTTCGTAGAAACCCCATTGCCGTTAACATCAATATATTCGGCCAAGGATTTGCATTTATACTGAGATGTAGTTATTGAATGTATCTTTTGGGGGGCGAATGAAAAAAAGGTTAGTTGTCATTTCAGGATTGATTTCTAGTATAATGGTCACGATACTTTTTCAAAATTGCAATCAAGCGAAGTTCAAAGGAGATGGGTCTTTGATTTCTAGTCAATCGCCGACCAATGTAAGGGCTGCAGATAATGTCTCAGATAAAGTCATCGAGAATAATACGGATTCGTACGATCATCTAACTTATGAAAAAAGCGTAAACGTTTATAAGGTAGGCGGAAATGTCGTGGTGGGCAAAAGCCTGTCTTTAGATTTAGACCGCAATATGATGAAAGTTTCATTAAAGCTGCACAACGGCTTTGCTCAAGGCACCGGTACAAGCTGCTACTTGGATGCCGAACGTAAGGCACAATTGACTTCATTACTACGATCGTCGGCCATTTGTGAAGACGATGGAGCGTTACCAAAGGGCTTAGCTCGAACGCTGCAATACCATTTGCCAGACTTGATATTATCTTCGCAAGATTCAGGGCAATCCCGCCAGGTAGAAATTAGTACGGTTAGTAATGGAGCCCATCTTTATCTTTGTGATGGGAAAAGTAGTAACGGTGATCATTTCAAAACCAATGAAATTAAATTGATCTTAGAATCTCTAATTTTGAATCTACCAATTGGTTGCGAGCTGCCTTCGGCCAGTAACTAATTTACTGTATACGCGTGGCCATGCTAATTTCATTATCTCCCGGTGGGCAATATTTATTTGTTTCGGGAGTCAGTACGCGGGTCATTTTTAAAGCACTTGCGCTTAATTCAATAAGATGAGTCTCGCCGCTGACTTCGTTTTGAATGGCTCCACAGGTTGACTCGGTCGTTGCACCTTGCGTGGTTAATTGATTTCCGACTAATTGGTAGGTACCAGAAATTGTAGAATCGCAATCTAATCCTTTGATATAAACGGCAACCATATTTTTTATGACTTCATGCTTTTCAGTGGCTTTGGTTTTTTCTGGACCGTCACTTAAATTATTTATTTGTTTTTTAAATTTATTAAGTGCACCCAATTTTTCGTCGGTAAATGATTTATCGGCCGACATAAGGATGTGTAGTTTGGCTTCCATTTTAGAGTTTTCACCAAACATAATAACACCGGTGTAGTTAAGATGAATTCGTGGGTCTACCTCTGTCACATACGGAGCGCCTGACGAGCAAGCCTTCTTTTCATCAATTTTCCATTTACCAATAATTGAGTCGGCGCCCTGGCTGATAGAAGCGGTCAAAAAAGTCAGAAGGGTAACAAATAAGAAATGGTTCACTGAAACTCCTTTTAGGTTTTTCACTGCTGTTAGACTTATACAATTACTATGCAAACCATGGCCCGCGTGGTTAGGCCAATAATTAGATTATTCTATGCAATAATTACTGGAGTTGCCAAAAATGGGTGGCTTAAACGCGAACTGATTTGACCTTAGTAATCAGTTCAATCGGGTTGACCAAAGCCGATTGTGCACATGCCGATGACTAACTCCACCCGAATTACAGGGCTTTATTTCTTCGAAAAATTCTTCGGTTTTCCAATCTGGGTAATATTGAAGAAGTTCGCCTGAGCTCCACAGATATTCGCAATCCTCAGCGTCAGGAGCTTTTTCGATGAAAGGTTTTTTAACGAAGGTATGTAAGCAATGCAATCCGTCTGTATTTGTTTTAAGTTGTAACGATTCGATAAAGGGGCGCCGGCGTTCGGGAGTTAAATATTGAAGCGTGCCAGATGAAAAAATGATGTCAAAGTTTTCGGTGGGTGCATATTCATTAATGTTGGCTTTGAATAATTTGATATTAAGATTTATTTTTTTGGCAGCGGCCTCAGTTTTTTCCAAGCCGACTTCAGAAAGATCAAATGCTGTTACATCGTATCCATTGCGAGCAAAAAATAAGGCCGTTGCGCCCTCACCACTGCCAATTTCTAGCAATTTTAATTTTTGATTCATTGGCGGTCGTATTTCAAGTACTTTATAAGCCATCGATGAAGGTTTAAAATCCCAGTAGTGATCGGTCGATTGGTAGCGTTGATTATATAAAGTCGAGTGATTTTTAGGTGGTTCCATGTCTGTAACTAGTAGAAAGCGGCTATGGGGTCAAGCTTTTTGGTCTAGGGGGCTTGCAAATGAAATTACGTGTTTTAGGACTTGATTTGGGATTGCTATTAAATGCTGTGGGGGCACAATTAAGGTACAACAACAAGGTGGGGACTATGAAAAAGTTATTGATCGCGAGTCTGTTTTTAATTTCTTCGGTAGGAGCTTGGGCTGCTGACGGAGCTGGAATGGCAAAGACCACGGATATGTTTTCGCCCAAAGGCGGGCAGTCTGAAATTGTGCCGCGTTTACGTATTTATACGGGAACGAGCACTTCGGGAAACACAACTTCTACGTATTCGGGCCAAGAGTTAAATTTTGAATTCGGACATGCAATAACCGATAGTTTTGGTTTTTATATCTGGCAAGACTATGCAAACTATCAGACCGACACAACGCCGGGATCGACCGTCCGTAAAACGAACGGATTGGGCGATACTAAAATTGGAATTAAGTCTGTGGTCGATATGGGACAAGTTTTTCTTTATTACGATGTCGGCTATGAGATGGGCTTATTGGCCAAATCTACGGCGAATCAAACTTCTAATGAATACTCGCCCGTTACTTCGCGTCCCTTCGTTGAAGTGCAGGGTGGTTTAGGGGTTCACTTGGGCATGGTCGGACTGGGCGGATTAGTTAAGTATGACCTCTATCAAGCTGGTGAAACCGAAAATCAATTTGTCGGGAATAAATCAACGCAAAAAAATAAGGCGGGCACCGGTTTACAGTGGAAAGCCTATTTTCAGTTAGAGCCTAGCTTCAAATTAGGTCTATCATATGGTGAACAAGCGATTGAGGCGTATGACACTGAATCGGGAGTTTTAACTACGGTAAACGCGAAATCAGAAAACAAAACTGTTTCTATCTACGCTATTTTTCCTTTCGCCAGCAGTTCGGAAATTATGGTAGAAGTTGCTAAGCCTGAGCCTAAAACGACAACTGCTACGTATAGCTATTATATTGCCACGCTATCGTACCGTTTACGTTTTTAATTTACTAGGAACTGATTTTTAGAAAAAAAAGGGATGCAATAATATGATTTGCATCCCTTTTTTATTTTAATTGTTGGCGGGAAAATTATTTTTTGTGGCCGTAATCGCTTAGTTCCAAGCTAAAAGAAGTTCCATCAACGTAAGTGACTTCATGCTTTACCACTCCAAGCGGAACATTGCCAATCCATAACCAGCCATTGCTGTTTTCTTCATTTAAATTAACTTTGCAAGTTTCAAAAGTACCGGCCGGAACATCAATTGTTTCGTAAGTTCCACGATTGTATTCGCAGTGCTTCAGCCAAGTTTGCACCATTGAATCAGATAAAATTTGTGATTCGTTATAAGTATTTTCAGATACATTGGGTGCGTAACCATCAAGGTGATACTCTTCGGCGATTACATAATTTTGATCCTGTTGATCTAAAATGTGTCGGCTGTGCCAACCGTTCACGTGGTTACGGCTTTGTTCAATGCGGTGGTAATCAAATTCAACCCAGTCGCCCCGGGCGGCCGCTTGCGCGAAACTTGAAATAATTAAGGTCATTGCAACGATCATCAATTTCATCTTATTCTCCTTTGAATAAATTAGTGTTTGCCCCATCAAAGCTAGAAACTGCGTCGCGAACAAGAAAATAAAATATACATTTGTTAGCAAATACAGATTCAACAAAAACTACAAGATAATGCAGTGGCTTTGAAGCCAGATTAAACTCGAAATTGAGTCTTTTTACGGCATTCAACTGGTAGAAGCTTCAACCGAGCAAAGCCTGCGTGAAGCCAACGGCGATCCAAAAACGGCTTTACTTAATATCAATGCGAAGTCTTCGTTTTCAGTTGTGATTGATCCGACGGGGCGGCCTTGGCTGCTTGATGGGCACCACAGCGCCTTAATTACCCTGCGCCTGGTGCAGCTAGCCGGCTTAGCCAGTTACTCGGTTTCGGTGATTGTTGAAAAAGATTTTACTTCGCAAAGCTGGCCCGAATTCTACCAGCATCTAGAAAAAGAAAAGATGATTTATTTGCCCCCAGAAATTCGGAATTCAAAAATGCCACTTCAACAGAAGTTAAAATTTCTGGCCAACGATCTTTTTGATTTAAATAAAAAAGATGACTTTATGCGATCGTTATTAGGCACGGCCTTTAAAGAAATCGATATTAGCGGTAAAGATCTGGTTCGATACATTGAATTTTATTTGGCCGAGATAATTATAAAAGATGTTTCTTTACA
>JACMNA010000004.1 GCA_014378765.1 Bdellovibrio sp.
CGCTCGCACCGACATTAAAATCATCAAATCTAAAATTGGCGTCGTTCCGCAAGAAGATGGTCTTGATGTTGATTTTAACTCTTTAGAAAATCTGCAAATCTTTGCTAGCTACTACAATGTGCCGTCCGATATTGCGAAAGCGCGCGCCGAACATTTGTTATCCGAAATGAAATTGTCTGAACACAAACTTCGTCACGTTGAAACCCTCAGTGGGGGCATGAAGCGTCGATTAGCGATTGCGCGTGGGCTTATTCACCAGCCAGAGCTTTTAGTATTAGATGAGCCAACGACTGGTTTAGATCCTCAAGCACGCCTTTGGATTTGGAATTATTTCGAGGAATTGAAGGCGCAAAAGAAAACTATGATTCTAACGACCCATTACATGGAAGAGGCCGAGCGGCTTTGCGATCGAGTGGCAATCGTTGATCAAGGTTTACTGTTAGATTGTGACAGCCCACAAGCTCTCGTGAAAAAACACATTGGAGCCGAAGTAGTAGAAATTAGTTCAGGCCCTGAAACGGGCTATTGGAAATCTAAGTTAGGCTTATTAAATATTCCCTATCAAGATCATGAAACAAAACTATTTGCATTTTTTCCAGAAGCACATTCGCGCCAACAGTTTGTGGCGCAATTGCAGAACATTCACTACGTCACGCGGTTAGCTAACTTGAACGACGTGTTCTTACGTTTAGCCGGTTACCAGATGCGGGGTGAGGCTTGATTCAGGTTTGGCTACGCAATTTTTTATTTTTTCGTAAGACTTTTTTGGTTACTTTATTTTGGACTACGCTTGAGCCGCTCATGTACTTAGCCGCGATTGGTTTTGGCCTAGGTCGCTTTGTGGAACAGATTGAGGGCCTTAGCTTTATTGAATTTTATTACCCGGGATTGTTGGCTTCGACGGCGATGATGGTGTCATATTTTGAATCGACCTATCCTAGTTACACGAAGCTAACTTATCAAAAAACTTATTTAACGATGTTGTTAACTCCACTCAATCCTACCCAAATTTTATTTGGAGAGATTTTTTGGGCCGCAACCAAAGGTTTTATTGGCGTCTGCGGCGTGATTTTGGTTTCGCTTTTATTTGGTTTATTTAAAACTCAAGTTTTTTACGTTATGCCAATATTGTTTTTACTTTGCTTGGTGTTTGCTTCATTCGGAATGATCGTCACATCGTTAGCTAAGAACTATGACTCTTTTATTTTTTCTACATCAGGGTTAATTATTCCGATGTCATTAATTAGTGGAACTTACTTTTCAATTAAAGACATGCCCTTATTTATACGGGGCCTAGCCCAAGCGTTGCCGTTAACTCATGCGGTATCGTTAGCGCGAACTCTTCTTTATAAGGAATTAGGTTTAAGAAGTCTTTTAAGCCTAGGGGTTTTGGTCGTTTATTTAATCTGCTTTGTTTTAATCGCGAAGAAATTATTTAATAAAAAGTTAATTAACTAATCCTGCTTAGTTGTTTCAAACTACTCTTCTTCAAGCTCTTCTTTAATCTCATTGATATCGTCGGCACTTAAGGCTTCTTCTTGTTCTTTAGGTTGCGGCATTGCTAAGCCAGATTTTAGAAAGAAATCTAGGCTGTCATTGGCGGCTAAATATTCGTTTTCACTGATTCGCTTATATTTATAAAGGTCATTAACGATTCGGCTTAAACGCTTTCGCGCGAAACGGGTTAGATCTTTGCGGAAATAACTTTGCGAGTATTTTTCTGGACTGGGCAGAACCATGGCTAAAAAAGCTGATTCATTAACTGATAATTGCGCAGGAACTTTTTTAAAATAAAATTGTGAGGCCTGCCTAACGCCAAATATGTTTTTACCAAATTGTACAACGTTTAGGTACCGCTCGAGAATTTCTTTTTTGGTTAAGTTTTTCTCGATCTTAATTGTAATTAAGGCTTCGGCACCTTTTCTAAAAAAACTTTTATCTTTTGATAGAAATAAATTTTTTGCTAGTTGTTGAGTGATGGTGGATCCGCCGCAAACTAAGCGGTGCTTCAACTTAATTTTTTCAATGCAGTTGTTAATACCCTCTTGATCGAAACCACTGTGTTGATAAAAGCCAGAATCTTCACTTAATAAAATAGCATTCTGCAGACTTTTGGCGATGCTATTTAATGGAACATAAGATTTTGATTTTGGGCAAAAATCGATTCCGTACATTGAGGTCTTGAAGCACCCTTTAATTTGTTCAGCCGAGGGTATCCACATAAAAAACAAACCCACACTGATGAGTCCTACTACGGCTGAGATTAGTAAAAACTTTTTCATTCCAAGTAGCCGTGCTCTTTCATCCAACGCACACTATTTTCGATGGCGAGATTAGCGGGCTTTGGCATAAAACCCAATTCTTTTTTTGCTTTGGCTGAATCAAACCAATGGTACATTGAAGCCGTATACGCATTTTCGCGGCTGAGCCCACCTTTCAGGCCCAAACGTCGTAGGCCATCGCCGGCTCCACCTAAAGTGTGCAGAGCCCAGTCGGGCATTAATATTTTGGGCGCGTCGACTCCAGCGAATTTAGCAATCTTTTGAAATAGATCTTTGATCGTCATGTTCTCTGAAGAAAGAATGTAGCGTTCACCATTGCGACCCTTATTAACGGCTAACAAAATTCCGTCAACAACATCTTCAACACCAACGACATTCACGCCACCGTTAGTATAGAACGGAAACTTTCCTTGCGCGACTTTAACTTGGGTTTTGCGACTGCCTTTTTTCGCATCGCCAGCCCCATAAATTGTGCTGGGGTTTACGCAAACTGCATAAATGCGGCCGGCTTTGGCGGCGGCCACGACTAATTCTTCGGCCTTACGTTTTGTTTCGAAGTAGCCCAAGTTTAAATTTTTTATTTTATAATCTGAATTTTCGTTAAGAATTTCTTTTTTAAAAGAAGAGCCAATCGCCACAACCGATGAAAGATGCAGGAGCTTGGTGGTTTGCAGCTGCGCGCAGGTTTCGACAACATTGCGAGTACCTTCAACGTTCACCTTTTCCATTAGGGGCCGATCAGATTTTTTATAAGCAACGGCGCCCGCTAAGTGAAAAATAATTTCTTGGTTTTTAAAAGATTGTTTTAAAGAATCTACGTCGCTGATGTCGCCGTAAAAAAAGTTCGGTTTTGCAAAATCGAGCTCCGATAAGTCGCTGCTTTTACGAACGAGCGCCGTAACTTCATGACCGTCGGCAAGTAGCCGCTTCGTTAGCCAGGATCCTAAAAAACCATTCGCGCCTGTTACTAAAACTTTCATAGCGCGTCCTTATACGGAAAATACTTTTGCCGCAGTTTTAGTGTTAACCAAATAAAGACCAATCCCCAAAATAGTCCTGCCAGCGCACCCACCGCGACGTCGGACGGATAGTGAACGCCATTATAAATTCGGCTGTATGCGACGAACGCGGCCGTTAAATAAAGTGGTATCGTCAAAGCCGGAAAAAAGTGCGAGGTAAAAGTTGCGAAGGTCACCATATTGGACGTGTGATTTGAATAAAAACTATTTTTTCCGGCGGGTGATCTTTGTATCGCCATTATTTCTTGATTTTCAAATGGCCGCGGGCGTGTGTAATAATGTTTTACTTGTGCGCCCACGAAATCGTTAAAGGCAATAGATATAATTAACATCAAAAAATAAAGCAGGCCTCTTTTGGCAAACTTTCGGTAAAACACAAATAACAGTAGGGCGAAAACAGGTAAAGAAAACCAGATTGATTTATTTAAATCTGTAATCCAGGGAAAGAATGCATCTCCCCAATTAAATGTGCCGGCGTGATTGATTTTTTCAAATACCCAGTAATCGATTTGTAATAACCATTCCATCATAGTCCTTTAGTCTAGCCTGTTGTCGCTCGCAGAGAAAGCTTTCTTTAAGTGTGACAAATTGTGTGGCAAGCTTGCGTAATGGATAGAGCGACAGTCATCGGACTTTTTATTGGTATTGGCGGGATATTATTAGGAAACTTCTTAGAAGGCGGCCACATTGCGTCGCTTATGCAGGGGACCGCATTTTTAATTGTTGTTGCCGGAACGGCCGGCGCCGTACTTATTTCAAATCGATCGCGTGATATAAAATTGGGCTACAAATTATTTCGCGAATCTTTCTCAGAACAAAAGTTAAATTACGATCAGCCCATTTCTGAAATATTAGAATGTTCACGTCTTGCCAAAAAAGAATCAACTTTGGCGCTAGAGCCTAAACTAAACCAACTGCAGTCACCCATGCTCAAAGAAATTTTAAAAAACGTAATTGACGGTGTCGACCTGAAGCTTACCCGACAAATCTTTGAAAACATTATTGAAAAAGAAGAACAAAAGCTAATGGCGGCTGGAAAAATCTGGCAAGACGCCGGCGGGTTTTCACCTACGATCGGCATCATCGGCGCGGTCTTGGGGCTTATTCACGTTATGGGTAATTTATCTGATACGGCTAAGCTTGGTACGGGTATCGCGGTCGCGTTCGTTGCTACTATATATGGAGTTGGGTTTGCAAATTTAATTTTTATTCCGATCAGTAATAAAATTAAAAAGAATGTACAAGAGCGCTCTCGCCATAAATACATGATATTAGATGGAGCCCTTCTTGTCGGCACCGGTTTAAGCCCATTACTAATTGAACAAAAACTAATTTCTTACACGAGTACTAATGAGCGAAACCTCAAACGATAACCGCCGCCGTCAACATGAAGAAGAACCAGAAAACCACGACCGCTGGTTAGTTTCTTACGCCGATTTCATTACGTTGTTATTTGCCTTTTTCGTAGTGATGTACGCCACCTCAACGAACAACCAAGAAAAGCAAAAGACATTCGAAAACGCCGTGCGAGTTAATTTAAAATTAAATGGCAGCGGCGGCGGAGCCGGCTTGGGCGCTGACCGGGGCGATACGGGCGGTGAAAATTCTTCTGACTCATTAATTCCACTTGAAGGCTTTCCCGCGCGCAGCGGGCCGGGTGAGACGCAAGAGTACGTCAGTCGCTTTATCGATAAGAAGTTAGACGCCAGTGAAAAAACAAAAATTCAAGAGTTAAGACATGATGCCGTGGGTGTTCGCGTGGC
>JACMNA010000052.1 GCA_014378765.1 Bdellovibrio sp.
CCTTCGAACTGCGTCTATTTAACAACTTATATTTATGATATCACCGCGCCTGTTGCTCCGACCTATTTGTCGGCCTCACCGACGACACCAACGAATCAAACGATTTATCCGAATATTAAGGGTTCAGCTTCGCTCGATACGGCACTTTTACGATTTTATAATGGGCCATTGTGTTTAACCATGATCGGCTCAGGTACCAAGCCACAATTTGAATCTGCAGGCGTCAGCGTCAGTGTTGATCAAAATGCTACGACAAGTGTATATGCTCAGGCCGTCGATGCGGCCGGAAATGCATCGACTTGTCAGTTAATGGTTAACTACAAGAATAATATTATTCCTCCAGACATTCCGGTGTTTGGCACCACGACGCCAATATCCCCAAATAATGTGTCTTCGACTCCGTTTATTTCGGGAAATGCATCGGTCACAACGGTGACGATTGACTTTTATTCTGATGATCAATGTTTAAATAATATTGGTTCGGGTACCGCCGCGGCATTTAATGCTGGAGGAATTCAGTTAATCACTCCGAACGTTCCAAACGCTGTTAATAAGACTGATGTCTACGCGCGAGCGAAAGATCCTGAAACCAATCAATCAGCGTGTCTACAATTAACAACTTATGCTTATTCGACAAAAAAAGCTGCGGCCCCGACTTTTTTTCAATCTGTACCCGCTTCGCCATCGCGCACGACGACGACTCCTTTTATTTTAGGTACAGCGCCTATTAGTGTTTCAATTGTGAGTTTATTTAAAGATAATACCTGTACAACTTTAATCGGAACGGCCAGTCGACCTGTTTTTGCATCGGTCGGAATTCAAATGACTGCCGTGGCAAATATAGTTACCACAGTTTATGCCTTATCAACTGATGTCTACGGAAATTCTTCTGACTGTACTTATTTTACGGATTACATTCACGATAATACCCAACCAGCTGCGCCGGTATTTACTAGTTCAAATCCGCCTAGCCCAACGCGAATTACTTCATCACCCTTGTTGATGGGAACAGCGGTTTTAAATGCGGTTGGCAAGCCGCTTCCTACAACGCAAATTAAATTTTACGATAGCCTTTTATGCTTGACGATTGTTGGTTCCGGCACGATTACTGATTTTACTGCTGGCGTGGTCCAAGTGGTGTTGGCCGGAAATTCCATTTCAAGTATTTATGGAAAAACGATTGATGATGCCGGAAATACAAGTGGATGCACTTTTATGCTTAACTTTTTACATAACACCTATCCTCCTGGTAAACCAATTTTGGCCTCGGCTACGCCAGCGACACCCTCGTATTCAAACATTACGACCTTAAAAGGAACTCTGGGCCCGAGCTCCACTTTATTAGGTGCCAGCACAATTACGATTTATAAGGATAGTGCCTGTACGACAGCATTGAAAACTTCACCCATTACTAATTTTACGGGTCCGGGAATCAAAGTTGTATTGGATAAAAATGTCGTTACGCCAATTTATGCGAAAACTTTTGATTCAGTCGGCAATGAATCAATTTGCAATAGTTTAGTCGACTTTGCTCATAGCGATGCACCCCCTGCAAACCTTCAAGTTTTACAGAATCCTGATGGATCGGCTTTGATCACTTGGCAAAATGATACATTTGGAGTTCCAACGGCCAAGTATATCTTAAAACGTTCTTTGCAAGCCAGTGGCCCGTATACAATCATTGCCAATAAGATCACATCATCAAGTTTTCCCGACTATAATACTTCAAACGGAATCACTTATTTTTACGTCGTGGCTTCCAATAATGTGACTGGTACATCTTTAGATTCTTTAGAAGTTAGTTTAGCTAGCGTCACTGGAGCTACGACAACTCCGCTAGCCTTGATCGGAACTGTTTCTACTAATACCGTTAAATTATCTTGGACGGGCGCAATTACGAATTTATATTACGAAGTTTATCGCTCATCTCAAGTTGGCGGTCCATACACTAAAATTCAAAATAAATCTCTGAGCACTTCCTACACGGATACTAATGTACTTAATGACACAGCTTATTTCTACATAGTTAAAGGGTTAAACAGCACGGGTCGAAGCTTTGATTCAAATGAATTAAGTGTTTACGTGAAAGACTCTCCTGTTGGACCAACAATGTTATCAGCAGCCGCATTCAACGAACATACAGCTTGCGCCGGCGGCCCGGGCGTCGCGGTTAATTGGGAAGCTCAAGATTACTACGATATGTACCAAGTAGCGCATTTATATATTGGTGGACCAGGATTTAGTTTAGCGGCGGGTAATATTACTGGCAATTCTTATTATTTTTGTCGATTGCCATCTCAGTTCGGAATTAGAAATGATTTTGAAGTACGAGCCATGTGGGGGTCATTCGCGTCTCCGCTATCTAATGTAATGAATGTAAGTAATCAAATGACTACGGTAATAGCCAATCCAGGAGATAATGAAATCAAATTAACTTGGTCGCCCGGGCTCTACGATGTCGATTACCAAATTTGGCGTTCTACCGTGTCAGGATGGCAAAATTCAAGTTATACACAGTTGCAAAGTAATTATGTAGGTGCAAGTTTTACCGACTTAGCCGTTACGAATGGAACAGCTTACAATTATGTAATCATTCCGAATGTTTTTTA
Organism: Bdellovibrio sp.; assembly: GCA_014378765.1. Taxonomy (GTDB): domain Bacteria; phylum Bdellovibrionota; class Bdellovibrionia; order Bdellovibrionales; family Bdellovibrionaceae; genus Pseudobdellovibrio. The sequence continues at coordinate 2,610 of JACMNA010000052.1, forward strand.
CACAGTTGCGATGAGCGGCTGGCCCTCAATTGAAGTTTCTGCAACTCCAGGCGTTTTACCCGCAAATCCAACTTTACTTACTGTTACAAAAGATATCACTTCACCTAATCCGGCTTTAACTTGGGCCCCAACAAGCCATGCAAATAAATATAATATCTATCAATCAACTGCACCGGGTGGGCCGTTCTCATTAGTCGGAGTCAGCGTTACAAATTCATTCGTCGATTCTCCAAGTTCGCCAGGCTTATATTATTACCAAGTCACTGGTGTATGGGGAAATTATGAAACAGCCCCCACTAATGTTGTGTCGTATAGATATGGAGTTATTTCTAATTTAGGTTTAGCAGATACTGCCTCTCAATTTACTTTAAGTTGGGCGCCGGTCACCGGCGCATCGCTATACACAATCTATAGAAGTAACTCAGAACAAGGTACTTATTCATCGATTGGTACAACGGCAGGAAATTCTTTTATCAACTCAACGGCGGCTCCGGCTGGTTTTACCATCTCGTCGGCCCTTGGATATTACTATAAAGTGACTCCTACATTTCCCGATACGACGGTCGGTCAAAATTCAAATATTGTTAGTGGAAATTTGGCCAGTGCATCCGTACCCGGTGGTTTATCGGTTACAGGTACGTCATCGGGATCCGTCGACTTTGCGTGGTCAAAACAAAGTGGAATGACTAGTTACAAAATGTATCAAGCCACCGCAGCGGGTGGGCCTTATGTTTTAGTAGGAACTATTACATCAGGAAATATTTTTACTGCCGGGGGTTTAACCGCCAATACTGTTTACTATTTTAAATTAGCGTATTCGTCGTGTGGAACTGGATGTTTATCAACTGCCGTTTCTACTTTGGCTGTCAGCCCTCCTACTGCGCCCATCGCGGTTGCCGGAAATAATTTAATCGATGTCACTTGGTCGGGTGTCATTGGGGCCGTTACATATGATCTCTTACGATCAACGGATGACGTCACTTATTCTGCTCTGGTGCTGAACGCCAGTGGTGGTGCCTATACTGACGCCACAGCAGTCAATGGGCAAAAATATTTTTTTCGACTTCGAGTTAATTATGCTGGCGCCGTTGTGATAACTTCTGTTACAAGTAACGCGGTCGTTCCGGGCTTAGCTCCGCTTATTCCGGCGGGCTTGCAAATTGTCAATAATATCAATGGTACTGATATCGGATTAGATTGGACTCCAGTTCAAGGCGCCACTGGATATAATATTTATAGCTCACTCACTTCTGGCGGTCCGTGGGCATTCGTGAATTATGCCGGATCACCTACAGGAAATTTTGTGCTTGGGTTAACAACTGGCACAAAATATTATTTTGCAGTTACGGCCCTCATTGGAACGATTGAATCAACATACTCTTCACAAATAGCCGCGATACCGTCCGTGCAACCGTCGGCACCTACGGTTGTTGTGAATGGCAGCACCTTGTTTGCAAGTTGGACGGGCGTGGCCGGCGCTGCGACTTACGATGTACTTCGATCAACTGACGGAGTTTATTTTACACCACTCGTAAATATCGCCGTGAATAGTTATACCGATGCGGCAGTCAGTACCGGCATAGCTTACTACTATAAATATCTTCCGCGCGACGCGAGCGGTACCGAACTGAGTATTTCATTGCAATCAACTTCGATTCAAAAAAATTTACCGCCGCCGGTTAGTGGTTTACATATTTTTGCAACCACAAATACTTCGATCACCATTGACTGGGTAAGCTCGTACTCTCCACAAGTACAAAATTATCGAATTTATCGATCAACGACAAGTGGTTCAGGTTATACACCTTTAGCAACTATCGGCACGGGCTCGACGAAATACACCGACAGCACGCCCATCCTGGCTCAAAATTATTATTATGTTGTAACGACAATTAATTCATATGGTGCAGAATCGGTTTATTCAAATGAAAGCGCAATTCAATTTATTGGAACTGTAATCGATCTCGTCGTAACAAACAGCGCCAATAAAATCAATCTGAACTGGACGGCGGATGTGTTGGCTTTAAGTTATGACGTCTTCCGATCGAATATTACTGGTGGGCCTTATGGATTTCTAGCCAATGTAAGTACAAATTCTTATATTGATGCTAATTTGCTAAATGGAGCAAATTACTTTTATGTGGTAAGGCCCGTCCATGCAGGCGGTATTAAAATCGCCTACTCTAACGAAGCGGCGGTAACAGTCAGCCAACGTGTAAACTTAAGTGTTCCCGTCGAAATGCTTGATCAAGGAATTGGAAGCGACACTTTTTCAATTTTATTCGACCGCTCTGAAACTACGATTAATCCGGCTGACTACGATGGCACAGTGACTTACGATTTAGAAGTTGTTGCTAGTAACGCCGGTACCTCGCCTCACTCGATTGACATTTACGATGCTTCGGCCGTTCTTCGTGGCACGGTAATAATTCCAGCTTCAATTACGGTTCCGAAAAGATTTAAAGCCAATTGGATTCCTAATGTAATTGAAGACACATACAAACTACAGCTACCAGCCACAACAAGCTTTGGTGATTTACAGATTTATTCTGCAAAAATTTGGATTAATCAAAACCAAGCCAGTCGAACAAAGCTTTACTACCCTTTACTTAGCTCGAACCAGATGCCAAGTTCTGGCGACATTGGGGCTCCTATCGAAACAGTCGGTGACATTAGCGGAATTTATACACTAGTGCAAAATTCTTCGATCTTTACAAGAGATACTTCGCGTTTAAAAGATCTTGTCGACTTTAATGCTTGGGAATTTGAAGCTTTAGTTTCGACTTTTGGCTCGACCGGAACTTTAGCACTCTATAATATCGACACGGCGATGCCGGTACAAAATACAGAGTCCAATTTTAATCTGCCGTTATTCCAGAAAATTCGCGCAACGTTCGATGCTAATGTCACCGAGTTTGGGTCCATTAATGAATTACAAAGGTATCGCCTTGCCATGAAATGTATTTTAGATTGCGACTTAGGTGGCCTCAACATTTACAAAGCCGGTATTTGGGTTCGACTCGAGAATATAACGGAAGCCGAAATTTTCATCCGTAATTCGTTAGGCCACGACAACGTGACCGCGGCAGCTTACACCAACGAAGCACGTACGCAAATTAATATGGCGTTGTTTTCTAATCCTATCGTCAATTTCTCTGCGACGGCATTTGTTACGGCAGATCCATTGGCCAGCGGAATTATCGAATTAGTTTCCGCCGGATCCGCGGCCGGCTCTGACGATGGTCTGGCTGCACTGACTCCAGTTGCATCAAGTTTATTAACCGACACAACGGTTGATCAGACAATTTCAATTAGAACAACCGTCCCGATAAGTCTTGTATCAAACGAACGTTATCTAACGATGGTCCAAGCCTCCACGGGAACGATCAGAATATTAGACTCATTTATTATCATTCGCATCGGTTTATAATATCATTCGCCAAGCTAGTCTTAAGGGTTGTGGTCTTGCAATCCTAGACTTTATGTTAAGGTGAATTCCTTTAATAATAGAAGAATGTCATTTTTAAAATATTTTCTTTATATAGCCACTGGTTTAATTATTTCAATTTTTTCGGGCTGCGCAAGTTCGACTTTTAAAGTTAACAGTGATCCGTTGCAAGCCGATGTTTTCGTCGTTAATCCAAAGACGGGCGAACGTAAAATCATTGGTAAAACCCCAATTAACATGCCTAACGAAGAATTCAGAAATTTAATCGGAGAAGATGTTTCATCGGGCGAGTTTTATACCGTGGTAATTGAAAAACCAGGTTTTGGCACTCAAAGTTTTAGTCTGCCGGCGTCAAAATTCGGAACCTTAGTCACAAATTTAGACGTGAAATTGAAGCAGGGCGGAGTCGAAAAAGAACTTCGAATTGCACAAGAAATTTTAGATCATTTATTTTTAGCGCAGAAATTTGCAAACCTGGCGCAGTTTGAACGAGCCCATATTGAAATCGATAAAGTTTTATCCCCGTTTCCAACCTTTGCGCGGGCCCTGTCAATGCGGGCCTCGATTTATTTTGCGCAGAAAAATTTCTCTGAAAGTTTAAAGTGGTATGAAGAGACCGTAAAAAGTGATTCGCAGGCCGAAGAAGCCGTAAAGATGATTGGTAAAGTTAAAGATATTATCGCCGGTAAAAATCCGACTTCTCTGGCAAAAGCGCCTCCACCGAAATCAGTTGAGCCATCGGCGGCGAAACCGGCCGACGTGAATCGTGCGCCCGCAAGCCCCGAGGTTAAAAAATAATGAAATTCATTAAGTTGTTTTTTATATTTTGCTTGGTTTGGTCAACTTCGGTCTACGGCCAGACGGCCAAACGAAAAACTTCGAAAGCCACAGCGGCGCCAGTTATTTCAGTTCCACTGATTGAACCAAGTGCCGATGAGCTAGGGGCCCAAGCGTTTTTAGAAGAAATGTTGAATCGTCGCTATTCGCAAGGGCTTTCAACTTTAGTCGAAAAACAAAGCTACAACGTCAGTACGCAAATTAGACTAGGAAATTTTGAAGATCCCGATACGGCCCCAGCCGTCGATGAAAAACCCAGCGACTTAACATTAGGTTACCTAGATGCCGAACAGCTGGTAAAAAAATTCGGCATGGAAAAAGAAAAGTCTCAGTTCGCAAGTCTTCTGGCAAATAAGAAAGTGGCCAGCATTCTTGTCAACGTTGGTCTAAGCGAAACTTTAGGTGCAACCGTTAAGCAAGACGTCGAAAAATGGATGCAATCCAAATTAAGAAGTGAATTTGGCGACAAATCAAAAGTTGAAGTGGCCTTTATTAAAATGAGTACCGAAAAACCTAAAGATGCTTTAGGTGAGTCAGACACAAAACCTAAAAACTGGTGGGATTGGCTTCGACAATTTCAGCAGCTAGCCGGAATTATGCTTTTAGCATTTTCGGTGATTATAGGTATAATGTTGTGGAGATTTACTACCAGCAAATCATCGGTACATAATCAAGGTGCCGGCACCAATTCTCAATTCAACTTAAATTCAAAAAGTGAAATGACCGGCGTTGCTGGTGGTGATGGCGCTAAAACTAAAGGATCTGAAACCCTAGATGAAACGCGTAAATACTTAGAAGAAATATTTCTGTATTCGCAGAAAATTAACTCTGTTTTGCCTAAAGTACAAAGCGATATTGAAGTTCTTCTGCAAACTTGGTGCGCGACTGGCCAAGAGGGCTTTCAAAAGGCTGTTTGTTTTGCCGAAGTACTTGGTAAAGACGTGGGACGATTACCCATACCGGCGGATGCGCTACAAGATGTGGCCGCCATATTTGGTAAAATGGCCGAGATGCCATTAAAAGAAAAACAAATGGTGGTTGAAAAAATTTATTGGGACCTCATAACCATTATTAATCTTGGAACCGATTCATTAGCGCAACCTTTCGGATATCTGTCTGGAATCGATCCTAATTTAATTAATCAAATGCTCATCGAAGAGAATTCAAAGATGAAGACCATGGTTTCAATTTACGCCCCGGATGACTTGCGACAAAAGATGTTGGCGCCATTAGATAATGCACAAAAGCTAGATATTCTTAAAAATGCTTCTGAGCTGAGCGAAATTTCAACGGTTGAATTAAAGAAACTTAATAAATCGTTTCAGACCAAGATTAAGGGAAGCGATAATCGTGATAACATTCAATTAGATACTTCGTTAGAGAAAATTATTTCGGCCTTACCAAAAATTGATGAGCTCAGTTTACTTCCCCAAATTCAAGGTGCCGGCGTACAAAATTATAAACGTAAGAATGTATCCGTCGCATTCTTACATGAATGGCCAGATGATAAATTGGGTTTATTTATAACTCAGCTCAAAACCGATCACCTTGTTAGTTACTTAAGACTGAAAGCTGATCAAAAAGAACGAATCTTAGCGATCTGCCAGCCGCGTGCGGCCGCAGTTGTTAAAGATGAAGTTGAACGCGAAGACCGAGTGTCTTTATCAGACAAAGAAAATCACCTTTTAGACATTGCTGAACTTATGGAAAATTTTCGAGAAAGTGGCAACATTGATTTAGAAACAGTTTTTCCGGCCCCAGCTAAGATCGAAAAAGAAAATTCAAATGTTAAACCATTTAAGTCGGCGTAAGTTAATTTTAATAAATACATTGGCGTTCAGCTTAACGGCTCAAGCTGACTGGCTGGTCGGCGGTTATTTTGGTTTTGGTGGTACGGGTATTTCTACGATAGAAAAATTCAATGGCGTTGACTTACCCGTCGAGCGAAGCGAATCGCCCGGAGTGTATGGCTTATTCATTGAAAGATCTTTAAGTGATAACTCCTCAATTGCATTAGATCACACCAGTGGTTTCACGCTTTCACCTTTTTCATCGGGCGTTGAATTTAATGGTTTCACTTATAAATATTTTTATCCGGGCGAGATGCCTTCGGTAAAATATTCTAAAGAAAATTCTACCCTTATGGTCCAACGATTTGAAACTTTTGTTGGCGGTTCTTTTGGTATTGCCCGAGGTAATATCACGCGCGAAAAAGATGCAGTTCCCTCAACCAGCGGCAGTGGAGTTTACTTCGGCGGGCGTTTAGGGGTCGATTATCAAATCGCGCCGGGCATCGTCAATCGCTCAGAAATGATATTTGGCGCAAGCATGGCTCCTTCTGGGTTCGCCAAGGCCAAGTTAAGCGAATTTGGTCTAGTTACAGGTCTTTATTATATATGGTAAATCCAAAATATTACGAGCCTAGTCTGGACTTTTATAAACGGTACAGACCCATTACAATAAAGTTATATGAATACTTCAGATTCTGTAAGTCAAAGCTCAATCGTAAAACCAAGTAACATGATTGACTGGTTTGTTACTGTTGCCGATGGGGTCGAAGGTCCATTTAATGAAGATGAGTTAATCGCGTTTGCCGCAAAAAATAACGTAACTCCTCAGGCTTTATTTTGGAATAAAGATTTACCAGAATGGACTCCGCTTGCAGGCGTTAATAGTAAAAAAATTCTTGAGGCCCTCTATGGAACCCCGGTTGAGCCCAAAAATGTTGAAGCCGAAAGCATTGTCTTTTCGCCGCTTTCAAAAATTGAGTTCTGGCTAGATCAGCAGCCTGAAAATCGACCTTCACTCATCAATTCAACCGCGTTGTTAGTCGATACACCCCGCAAAAAGACAACCAAGATAAAGTTAGCAATTGGTGCTTTAACATTGCTATGTGGTGGCTTAGCTGGCGCAATGTATTTACAAAATCAGAATTCATTTCCGCAGATTCCTGAGCTTTCCCCAGAACAAATCCGCGATTTAAAAGCAACGCAAAATGAAAATTTAAAAATGGGTACAGTCGGAGCTATTCAAATTTTAGCGGGCAGCACTTCGATTCCGCGATTTGCAATTACGACTAACGTAAAAACTCCGCAGTCGATTGTTATGCGCCTAGAAGGCGTGCCCGGCACCCTAATTGGCTATGTCAAATATGCGGCCGTTAATCGGTACACAATTAGGGACGGTCTTTTGCTGACGAATCCAATTTTAAATCAAAAAGGCGAGATGCTGCCGGCCGGTGAGTATAATATCTCAATCGTTTGTGAGTCTTGTCCGAATAAAGATAGCCTTAATCAAAGTATTTCGCTTGCGGACAAAAAGTTTTTTATCGGTGGCGAAAGAAATGTAGACTACGATACAAAGTTACGTAACTACCATTTTCAATTAAAAACACAAGCTCGAGAAGAACTTATTTATTTTAAGCAGTTAACTGATTTACTAATGAATCACTATGATGATCTTCGCCAAATTCCAAGCTTTGATAGGCAGGGCGCCGGCACTAAGCGGGCCGATTTATTAAATAAATGGAACCAAAATCACAGCCAGTACAATGTCGAATTTTTAAGTATCAGTGACAAATATAAAAAAGGTTCATTTTTTTACGAGAAGTACGTTTTTAATCTAATGAATCTTTTTAATAGCATTGCATTGCTTTATGAAACAAAAATTGAAAAAGCCCAACAAGATGAATTCATCAAGTTGGGCTTAGTTTTTAGAAACAATTACGAACAGCTATCAGAATACCGGCTTAAGCTTGAAAACTTACCCCTAACGGCTAACGGCCGGCCTCGGACCGACTAATCTAGCATTTTAGTAGTGTACAAAGCGCTTACTGAATTCCACATGCCATCAAGGCTTGCTTGCTTATGTGAAAGTGAAACTTCATATTGCGCGATTACACCTTTTAAGTATTCACGCTGATTAATTAGCTGTTCGATCGCCTTTTCAAGTAATTTTCTATTTGGTGAAGAAGTTGGAGTTTTCTTCAACTCAATTTCTACTCGAATAACTTCTTTACTCGTTAAGTTAAGGTAGTCTTTTAACGGGTGCAGGCGAACGGCCTCTTGAATTTCGGCCGTTAATTTAGCTAAGTTCGACTGAAACTTAGTTTTTGTTTGCTCAACTTCTACAAAATAAGAATTTAATTTTCGCATCCTAGATTGATAAGTGTCTGATGCATTTTGATGTTCTTTTGTTGCCAGGGCTAGGTCTTGAGACAGGCGGGCCACGGCAGCTTGTTCATTGGCGATCTGTATTTGCAAGTTATTAACTGATTCATTATGACTTGCAATCGTAGCGTTGTTGACTTCGTTTACCGAAGCCAATTTAAATGCCTCAGACTGAAGATTTGAAATTTCAATCTGCAAACGATTATTATGCGCTAAAAGTGCACTTTGCAATGAAGATGCAGTCTCATTTAATTTGGCCGCTGACTCTAATTGCAGCTGTAATTCACTAATTTGCTGCTGTGATTGATTGGCTTGCACATTCATGTGGGTCATTGAACTAGCATATTCTGCGACTTGCGTATTGAGATGATCGATTAACGTTTCTTTTTCATTATATTCAAAAGCCTTAAGTTGTGCCGTGTCTAGGTCGGTCGTTAGCATAGTAAGTCGCTGTTCATATTTTTGATTTGCCGTTTGTAATTCATCAACTTGCGAGTTTAATTCACTTGTAGTTCTATTTTTTTCGAATAGTTCATACTTTAAAGCCGTTGTTTGTTTTTCTTGTGCAATCAGCTGGTCATTACGCTCATTATCTTGGGCGCGTTGATCTTTATTAAGAATTTCAAGTTTTTCAGACCAAGTCTTTTCTTTTTCTTCAGCGCGAACCAATTTAGAATTTACGTCCGTGATTGCAAATTTAAACTTACGATTTTCTTCCAATGCGGTGGCATGGTTCAAAGTAATTTCTTTCAATTGCAATTCAAGTACTGATTCATTTTTTTTAGCTTCTATTGCTAAACATTCGATTTGATTTTGACGCTTAGCTATTTCACTTTCAGCCTTGACGAGAAGTTCTTTGTATTCGTTTGTTTTAGATTTTCCTTCACCGCGAATTTTTGTCATGGACTCATGCAGTTGCGTACTATTCATTTTTAGAAACTTATTTTCTTCTTCTAAAAAGACCAAACTCTGCATAAGCTGCTGCTGATCAGCAAGTGTATTCTTATCCACAGTAAACTCAGGCAAATTTGAAGTAGGCTTAAAAATTTTCTTTAAAGTTAAAGGGGGCGAAGCCGGAGGTTGGTAAGTTACATTCTTTTGCGAATGGTTAGATCGTACTTCTTCGGCAAGGATTTCAAATACTTCATTTTCATCAATGAGTATAAAAGCTTGATCCGACGAATAATTAGTTGAATTTTTCACAAAGACTCCATTCTTATACTTTCATTTCGGTATTTTATGAGACAACTAAAGTCCATTTACCGTGGTAGAAATTTTTCTAGACTTTAGTTTTCTAGACTTAAGATTTGTTTTGCGAAACCAAGTTAAAACTTCAAGACGAAGGGGCCGATATAAGGTTTGAGGTTATATATGAATTTAACAAAACGATTACTAATAATGCTAATTATTATATCGGCCTGGGGCTGCTCGTTTTTCAAAGAGAAACCTTCGATCAGCACCGAAAATCCATCTTTTGTTAAAGAAGTGCGAATTGTTTCTAATTCGGTTGCGACCCCGGTTGAAATATCAGAAGAAGGCTCTAGCTTTATATTAGATAATCCAGTGACAGAAACTGAGAAGCCAGTCGCTCTTGAGACCGTGATGAGCAACGAGCCTCAGGCTAAGACCGTTATGTCGGGGCCAACTAAAACAATGTCAGCGCCGCGGCTCAAGGGCTTAACCCGCCGCCGTCCAAGCTCGGACGGAACATATGGCCAATCAACTCGATTAAAGTCGAGTGAGCAATACCAAGTTAACTCGGGCGATACGCTTATGAAAATTGCTTTTGAGCATTACGGCGACGTGACGAAATGGCACACGTTGTATGAAATGAACAAAGACATTCTCAAACAGTACAATACGATCTATCCGGGAATGATTTTGAAATTAGGCAAAGAAGAGTTTGTGGTTGTTGAGCGCAATGGAAAACCATACCTAATTCGTCGCAATGACACGTTGATGAGAATATCAAATGTTTTGTATGGAACCGTTACCGAATGGAAACGGCTGTGGGAAAATAACCGCCAATTAATTCATAATCCAAATAAAATATATGCGGGTTTTAAGCTTTACTATTTGCCTAAGTAAGTTAAGCTGAGGCATGCCAGTTCATTTGCGGTGGGGCCTCATATTTTTTTTATTTCTTAGTTCATCTTTTGGCGCTGACAGTAAACCACCCGTGCCTGAAGAAAAACAAAAAACTTCATGGTCTGCTAAAATCACTCGACGCCAAAATGAAGCCAATAAAATTAACGATCTTACTTTTGCAAAATTAGAAGTTCCGGTTTATCTGGTTCAAAATCAAAAGCGCTTTAGACCTTACGTAGAGCTATTAATTCAGTATCCTTCAACGACTAAAGATTTATTTATCGGACCGAAAAAGTTGCTTCGCACTAAAGAGGGCTATTTTAAGATAAGCTTTTTTCTGACTAGTAAAATTAACCAACTTTTACTTGAAGCACGTCCTAAAGATCCAAATCTTGCAGCAACGCAAGCACCGGCACCGGTAGGCGCAACGGGCTCAACCGAAATTGTGCCGGGTTCACAAGTAGAAAAAGAAGTAATCTACGTTGTCTCACCTGAGGCGCAAGAATATAAAGAAACAGATCCGCTTAATATTTTACGAGTGGCCAGCGGGCCTAGTCTTCTTAATTACTATCAAACGGGCTACGACGATTACGCGGCCTGGATGCTTTGGCTTGGGCTTTCATACACATCACCAGTCATAATTTATAACCTAGGTTGGGAGGGTGTATTTGAGGGCACGATTTTTCCGGTTAAAACAAATCAAAGTAATATCGCTCCGCAGGTGTATCATGCCAATGTAACTGCTTATTATCAATTCGAGCGAAACAGCAGCTCGGCTTTTCAATATTCAATTATTGGCGGCTTTGATTACTTAACGATGCAATCAAACGGGGCGGCCTTTGGAATTAAAGATTTGGTCACCCCCCGAATGGCCTTTGCGACTCGATATATAATTAACGAGCAAGAAGATTGGAAATTAAAAATAGGACTAAATCCGGGCGATATAAAGTTGCAACAAAGTGGATTTGATTTTGATTTTTCAAAAGGCTGGCTGCAAAGCAATGGCCGACGTTTAGAAATAGGATTTAAATATCAACAATATAAAATTGCACCTCTGCCAGATATTAGCGTGCGCGTCGTGTTATCAACGCTTTACTTGTCTTACACTCTGTAAAATACTGACGCTTACTTGTGGAATTTGGAAAACTAGAAAATATGAGTCAAGTCGATTGGTCGCTACCGGAAATAGATCCGAAATCTTGAAACTATTTATCTCATTTTTCTAACTCTAGCCAATTCAAGATTTTTTATTCTGTCCAAAAGTTTACCATGCTTAGATTTATTGGTAATAATTTAGATTCTTCCGACTTTTCTCGCGCGGCCCAATGGACGGGTCGAATCAAAGAATTAAAAGAAAAGGGTCTACAAAAATTTTTCTTATTTATACATGAGCCCGACGACATAAAGGCACCCGAAATGGCTGCCCATTTTTTAAAGCAAATAAACGAACACCTTAACTTAACAATTGATTTTAATTTACGTGAACCCACAATGCATTTGCAGCCCAAGTTGTTTACTTAGTTTGATGCAAATTAAATTCACAAAAAACTAAACTGGCATAATGAACTCCGGCATTCTGACCAATCAGAAATAATCGCTGAAAGTCAGGGCTCGAGCGAAACCAATAACGAATGCTATTTTCGACCGTCAGAAAACTTAACTCAAAGTGCGGCTCACCATCAATTTCAACTGCCCGCAAAGGCGCATAGGTTTTGTCGTCACCTAAATAATTGGCTAACTCAGCCGCTGACATATTTTGATAAGGATCAGTTTCGCTAAAAAATGAGAAGACCCCATTCGTCGTCGTAGTCTCGCCTTGCGTTTTAAAGGCAAAAGCTCCGTGATGGGTATGCTCGGCATCATAATCTGGATTTAAATGAAAACAATTACCGCTGTAGCTACGCAAAGGTTGTTTGATAAAATTTATTTGGCCGGCTTTGTAATGCTGGCTAATATCTTTCATGGCTTCAGTGCAATTTTCAGTTTCACAAAATTGGCCCGGGTTTTCTGGTGACGAAGTCGCGCTTACGGACATCATAAAAATTACTGAAAATAGACAAATGTAATAAACCCTTAAAGATGACTGCAAGTTTTTAGTTTTACTGTTCATATCTTTCATGACAACATTAAACTAAATTGAATAGCAAGATGTTTCGAATAAAGAAAAAACTCGCTTGAAAGTGTGGCGTTATGGGGCTTGATCAAGTAATCGCAAAAGTACCAAAGCCTTTGTTGGTAGGAGGCCTCCTAATGGCCGCCTTAGCATTTTTTATTTATAATGATCCCCTACGAGACGAGTGTGAAGTACAGGCTAAAATTTTTGAGAATCATACCAAAGGAATTCTTACGGCCGAAAAAATAAAAGGTCGCACGCAATTTCCAAAAATCGAATACTGGCGCGATTTATGTCGGGATGGAAATAGCGAAGGTGCCTGCGAAGATTATTTTTCTGGACTAAAAATAACAACCCAGGCGGTGGGAAGCATGAATGAAAAATGCCAACTTACTTACGCTCAAAAAAATCCAGATCTTCTTACGCAGGTTTCGCAAGCAATTCAAATTATGGCCTTGATCGCGTGGGGTGAAAAGCCGCCAGAAGGCTTGTCAAACCGATTGGGTTGGCTGACCGAAAGCCACTTAAAAACATTTTGCAGCCTTAAACGCTTTTATCAATTAGCGGCGGGAGAAGAAAACTTTTTACCGCTGCGAGAAAAAGTTTATAATATGTTTCCGGCGCCTTGGCCCGAAAAAATTCCAATTGAAGGACGCACACCAGAAAATCGGCCGAAGGCTTATAAGACTGTGGCTAACCCGGATGGAATATTTCCAAAAGAAAAAATTTACGAGCGCAGTCTGTTTTCAATTCGTTGCGATCTTTATTTATAAGTATTTTTAATTTTTATTTACAAACTATAAAGTTGAATCGAATTCCATTTTTTGCGCCCGTTTTTGAAAATGGTATCACCCACGAAACAAAATGAGGGCTCATCAATATTTTGAATCGTAAATTGATTATTCGAACTATCGATTAAAACCCAGTCGTACGGTTGTAAGCCAAATTCAATTAGGCTATTTGCCAGATTTTCAAAATCATTAGCTGCGGCAGTCGGTCGAAGCGTTTGAAAAAAATTCATAAATCCCCCTTATGTTTCTTAATCATCTACTTTGCAATTTTGAAGCGGGAAGACGGCGATATCTGCGCGAACCTATTTACTTTAAACAATATTTGTCTTTTAATAGAGACTTATTCCTAGAAAGTAGACATATGAAATTAAATCGATATCGAAATGAATTAGCAATTTTTTTATTTTGGGCCGTTTCTGTAATTATCATTTTTCGTTCGATCGAAGATAAACAAATCGCCGCGGTCATCGCGGGCGCGGGCTTTGTGATTTGGCCCCTTTACTTTTTATTTCTTGAAATACGATCAATACAAAAAAGCAGAATACATATTATTGCTTTGTCGGCATTTTTAATACTGGCCGCTTTACCCATTTTTATTTTGCGCCTTACACACTGGGGTGCAGATTTTAAATCGTTAAGCTTACTTGGCATTCAAGCAACAACCCTGCATCAGTTTTCAAATGTGATTTATTTAGTGGTAATGATCTCGTGCTTTTATCACTCTTGGAAATGGGATCGATTGGCGCGCGGTCAGCAAGATGCGAAAGATCTTGTAAGCCGAAGGCCGTAAAAGGCAAAAAAAAGCCGACTTTTCAGCCGGCTTACCGTTAGGAACAACAACGAAAATTAATATAGACTGATTTTAATTAAGCTTCAAACGGAACAGGACTAATTAGTTCTGGTCTAGGTGAAGTATCGTATGCGTCAGTACCAGAAGGTAATAAGGCTAAATTACGAGCTTTTTTAACAGCCGCAGAAACCTGCTTTTGTTGTGACAAGCTGAGTTTAGAAATACGAGCAGGCGTAATCTTGCCGGCATCACCCACAAATCGAGTTAAAGATGCTGGACCTTTATAATCAAAAACGTGATCGCCAGAATACTCTGTGCGGTATTTGCTACGAACGTTGCTCTTACGGCCTTCGCGACCGCCGCTGTCTTGACCTTCGTCTCGGTTTCCACGTCCGCCATCGCGTCCATCTCTTCCGCCTCCGTCACGACCGCCGCCGTCTCGGCTTCCGCCGTCACGACCATCTCTTCCGCCACCACGATTCATTTCTTTTTCCATTCTAATACCTCTTGCCAATTGAAGATTATCTGAATATACCAGAAAGCTCGGTTTTGGAAGATATTTATTTTGCCTGATCTTTTGTTAAAGATTGGGCAAAATAGTGGGCACTACTGCAGATGTCTAAAGTTCAGGACCAATCGAACGATGAAGTACGATGAATTACTAGGAGAAGCGCATGAGCCGTTGTGAAATCACAGGAAAAGGTCCCGTAGTTAAAAACTTGGTGAGCCACTCGAACATTAAAACTAAAAGCACTGCACAGCCAAATGTTCAAAGAAAACGTATATTTAGCCGCGTACTAAATGAAATGGTTCGTCTTTATGTTGCAACAAGCGCCATTCGCGATATGGAACATTCAGGCGGTTTTGATCAATTTATTATGAATCAAAATGACGGAACGCTTTCAAAGCGCGCAATGGAAGTAAAAACACGTATCCGTCGTAAGATGGCAACCAAGAAGAAAAAGGCCTAGGGAGCTTATATGAAATTAAAAATTAAAACTGGCGACACAGTACAAGTTATTGCGGGTAGTGACAAAGGCAAAAAAGGCGCTGTCATGGAAGTAAAACCAACGGCCATGAAAATCAAAATTCAAGGCGTTAAAATTCAAACGCATTATGACAAAAAAGATGGTCTTCTTAAAAAAGAAGGCTTCATTGATTACTCAAATGTTAAATTAGTTGAAGCAAAAGCCAAAGCGACCAAAGAAAAAAAAGCGGCTAAGAAAACATCAGCTAAATCGAAGTAAGATTATTTCAGACTAGTCTAATGATTTTGTCGCAGACTAGTCTAATATAAGTCGAGTCTGATCGAGTTATTTTAAAAAATAGATAGATTAAATTTAAAGGCCATTTGAAAATGAATCATGTTTTCAAATGGCTTTTTTGTTTTAATATTCGTTTTCATCACGACTTCAGTTTCTTGGTCGCAAAATTCTGAGCCAGAAATCAGCGAAATCTTTTTACTTTGTAAGCGTGAAAAAAGCGTGCGGTGGCTACGAGCTTATAAACTTGAAAATGGAAAATGCAAAACTTTGTACTCAAAAGAGGGCTATCTGCAAGTGATCAGCTCGGCTACTTATTTTTCGTCTTGCGAAGGTGTTTTGCAAAGCGTGCAAAAAAACATCGAAGAGGGCGGATTTAAATGCGTCAATACTGCCCAGGTCTCTGTTCTCGAACTAGAATAGTTTGTAACAAATATGCCAGAGGCCGGTTATGAAAATTGGTTTAGCACAGCTTAACTCAGTCGATGATTTAAATGAAAATTTCAAATCAATCGTGCGTCTGATTGAAATTGCCAAAGTTGATAAGCCAGAGCTAATTATTTTTCCCGAGAATAGCCTCTATTTTCGGTTAGATACTCATAGCAAAGTTAAAGCGATCAAAATGAGCGACCCCATTTTACTGGATCTGCAAAGAATTTCTGATCAAACAAAAATTGCGTTGCATTTAACCACGGCGGTGGAAGATGCCGACAATAAAATTTTTAATGCGTCAATTTTAATTCAAGCCGGTAAGCAGCCCATTATTATTTATCGCAAAGTTCACCTTTTTGATATTTCACTTAAAGATCAAAAACCAATTCGTGAATCTGATTCTTTTTTAAATGGAAACGAGCCAACAATATTTGAATTAAATGGATTTAAATTTGGCAGTTCGATTTGTTATGACATTCGTTTCTCTGAACTTTACAGCTTCTATGCGAAAGAGCAGGTTGACGTTATTTTGGTTCCCGCCGCTTTTTTAGTCAAAACCGGGCAAGCGCATTGGGAAGTTTTACTAAGGGCCCGCGCGATCGAATCGCAATGTTATATTTTGGCACCTGCGCAAGCGGGTAAGCACGTTAGTTCGCAAACGGGGGCGCAGCGCGAAACTTACGGCAATACCATGGCCATCGATCCGTGGGGACAAATTTTGGTACAAAAAAGCAGTGAGGTCGGATTGGTTTTTATTGATATTAAAAAATCAGAGATTGAAGCCGTTCGGCGCCAAATTCCGATGAGTGATCACCGTAGGCTTTAATCATAATGCTTTATTTTAGACTTAATTAGGTCTAACTTTAAAGAATGAAAAAACTAATTTCAAAATATTTTATGCTAGCCCCAATTCTTTTATCAATTTTAAGTTTTCCTGCATTATCCAATGCGGCGGAAGATTCAGCTTTCGCGGAAAAAGCGCGAACTCGTCAGTACCCGGGCGGGGCCGATGAAAGTGATTTAAAAGTTCAGCAGGTTGTAGCCGCCGTTCAAAAAACTAAAGCCGAAGCCAGCCAAGAATCAAACGAAGGTTTTTAATTGAGGAGCAATAATGGCATCAGTACACCCCAATCTAAATGACTCATTACCTGAAGGCGTTACGCGCGAAACCATGGAGGTCGATGTTTTGATCGTTGGCGGCGGTGCGGCCGGGCTATCGGCGGCATACCGAGTGGCTACGCAAATTGAAAAGCATAATAAATTGGTGGCCGAAGGAAAACTTCAAGCTGAGCCAATCCTAGAGCAAATGATTGTTGTCTTAGAAAAAGGTTCAGAGATTGGCGCGCATAGTTTTTCGGGCGCAGTTTTAAACCCGAAAGCTTTAGAAGAGTTAATTCCAAATTATATAGACCTAGGTTGCCCGTTAGATGCTGAAGTAAAAAAAGATGCGGTTTATTATTTAAGTGATAAGTCATCTTTTAAATTACCAATAACTCCGCCACCTTTTCATAACAAAGGAAAATACATCGTTTCATTATCAAAGTTGAATCGATGGTTAGCCGCCCAGTGCGAAGCCAAAGGCGTTAATATATTTCCGGGCTTTGCCGCCGTTGAAGCTTTGTATGAAGGAGACCGCATCGTTGGCGTCCGCACGGGCGATAAGGGCCGCGACAAAAATGGAATTCCTAAGGCTAACTTTGAACCAGGACTTATATTAAAAGCAAAGACGACTATTTTTTCTGAAGGTCCGCGCGGAAGTTTATTTAAGAAAGTGTCTGATAAATTAAAACTGCGTGAAGGTAAAAACGCTGAAACTTTTGAAGAAGGCGTCAAAGAAATTATTCAGATGCCGGCGGGAACCGTTGAAGCGGGCCAAGTTATTCATACGCTTGGCTACCCTTTAAAGAAAAGTATCGGCGGAACTTTTATTTACACCATTCCGGGCGACAAGATTATTTTGGGCTTAGTGGCGTACTTAGATGCTAAAGATCCCTTATTAGATCCGCACCGTGAATTACAAAATTTAAAAAAGCATCCGTTCATAGCCAACATGATTAAAGACGGAAAAGTTGTCTCTTACGGTGGTAAAACATTACCGGCGGGTGGTTATTACTCGATGCCAAAACTTTACGGTGATGGCTTTATGGTTTGCGGCGATTCGGCCAGCATGGTCGACGTGCAAAAGCTAAAGGGAATTCACTTAGCCATGAAGGCCGGTATGCAAGCGGCAGATGTTGCAGTTGAAGCCATCAAAAAACAAGACTCTTCGGCGGCGGTACTTAAAGCTTATTCTGATCTAATTGAAAACAGTTATGTCAAAAAAGAACTCTACCGCGTTCGGAATTTTCACCAAACTTTAAGTAAGGGTGTTTTCGCTTCATTGCCTTTAATAGCGTTGCAAGAAATAACGGGGGGCCGTGGTTTGTTCGATGGACTCCGTTCACATCTAGATGCTAAAACCACGCAACCTGTAAATGAAGTGTGGGGTTCAGAAGCTGAGGCCGGTAAGTTATTTGCTGCTGAAAACTTAGAGCCGGCGGTTCAAGGACCATTAGCCTTTGATAAACTGGGCAGTGTGTATTTAACCGGAACAATGCACGATGAAGACTCGCCCAATCATCTTTTAATCCAAAATAACGATATCTGCCGCACCACGTGCGAGCCAAAGTTTAAGTCGCCGTGCACGCATTTTTGCCCAGCTCGCGTTTATGAGATGCTACCGTCGAAGCTTGAGCCCGGTAAGTTAGATTTACAAGTTAACTTTACGAACTGTATTCATTGTAAAACCTGTGATATCAAATGTCCTTTCGTAAATATCGAATGGACGGCTCCCGAAGGCGGGGGCGGCCCAAAATATACGGAGACATAATACTGAGACCTAGCGATTGGGACTAGGTTCAGTTCAAAACAAAGGACGGACCTATGCCACAATTCTACGCCTCATGCCCAAAAGGGATGGCCGAACTCGTTGAACAAGAATTACAATCATTCGGATTAAAAACCTGGGAGAAAACTTCCGGCGGAGTTATTTTTGAATCTAATTGGGAAGGCGCTTACAAAGCGAATTTGAATTCACGCTACGCCAGTCGAATCTTAAAACCACTATTAGATTTTCCGGCTTACCAAAACGAAGAACTTTATAACAATATTCGTAAACATGATTTCACCAAGTACATTGATCCAACGCAAACTTTGGCGATCGACGTGGTCGTGAAAGATTGTATGTTGCATGACCAGCGTTTTGTTGCGATGAAAATCAAAGATGCGATCGTCGACCAATTCCGTGAAAAATTTGGCGTGCGTCCTGATGTAGACTCTAAAAATCCGCATTTGCGTATTCACGTGCGTGGCGTGAAAGATCAGTTCTCGGTTTCGCTAGATACATCGGGTGATTCATTATTTATGCGTGGTTACCGTCAAGCGACGGGTGAAGCGCCATTAAAAGAAAACTTAGCGGCGGGCCTTATTGGTTTATCGGGTTGGGATAAACAAACTTCAATTGTCGATTTATTTTGCGGTTCAGGAACTTTATTAATTGAAGCGGCGATGATGGCTTTGAATATTGCACCAGGTTTACAACGTAAAAAGTTTGGTTTTTTTAATTTAAAAGACTTCGATGAGCAAGCTTGGAACCGCGTGGTTGAAGAAGCGATTGCCGCAGAAAAAGAAGAACTTGAATTTAAATTTTACGGAAATGATATCGATAAAAAAGTATTAGACGCGGCTAAACGAAACGCCAAGAACGCGGGCGTCGCCGAATTTATCGAATTTAAAAATGTACCGGTATCAACGGCATTACCGCCCGAAGAAAAGTGCATGGTTATATGTAACCCGCCATATGGTTCACGTATCGGTGATGAAGATAATTTAAAAGATGTCTACCGCGATTTAGGTTTTACATTGAAGCACCGATTTAACGGCTGCGAGGCTTGGGTTTTATCGGGCAATGCCGAATTACTTAAAGAGATGAAATTAAAATCGACTCGTCGGCACTTTGTATTTAACGGAAATATCGAATGCCGCTTTTTAAAATATGAAATGTACGAAGGCAGTCACCGTAAGGTTAAATTACCAGGAGACTTAGATCGTCCGCGCGCATTTACAACAGTGCATTCGCCAATGCCCGAGTAAGGTATGAATGCGGCGACGATAGATTTAGCTTATAAAAGTTTTTATCAGGCCATTCACCGGCATTGTGCGCCGCCGGAAAGTGAATGGCTTTTCTATAAAGAAAATATGGTACCGCGAACATTCAAAAAAGGTGATTTTTTTTTAAAGCCTGGCCAGCCTTCGAACATTTACGCTTTTATCTACTCCGGAATAATGAAGCAGTATTTTGTTACGGTCGACGGCAAAGAATTTATCACCCGCTTTGACTGCCCTTTAGAGACTAGCGGTGATGCCGCCACGTTATGGCAAAATAAGCCGGCCCGGCAGTATATTGAGGCCATAACCGATGTGGAAGCGCTAGTGTCGACCCCTAATTTTTTACAAAAACTCTACGCGCATCACCCCGTATGGAATGAAGGGGGGCGTTCGTTAGCGGAATTTCGCTTTTTTGAGAAATGTGATCGCGAGTTTGAACTGTTAAGCTACGATGCCCAAACCAGATACGATCTGTTTTTAAAAAGATACGGCCTTAATAGCGCTAAAATCTCGCAGAAAGATATGGCTTCTTACATCGGCGTGACGCCCTCAAGTCTTAACAAAATTATAAAAACTAATTAAAAATTGAACAAAATTCAAGGTTATTGTCCTAAGACAATTTCTTTATGGTACAGCATTGATAAAACTTACGAATTGGACAAGGGGTTTATTAAGTGCAACGTGTATTCGGATATATATTTTTAATCATATTAATCGTTGGATGTGGCTTATCGAGCAGGGCCGCTTCTTCGGGATTCGATGTCAATGATGTCAGTTTTTTATTTCCACTGCGCGATGGAAAGCCGTACCCGGCCATTCGCCTTAATGACAATACAAAATTAATTTCAGACGATCTATTTAAACAGGTTTTACAATTCGAACATCAAGTAGATGATTTAAATCAGTTACCCTATATCAACGCGCGATTTTTAGCCGACCAAAACCAATGGTACGTTACTTCATTTCGCTATGAAGACTGTGGTAATACTTTTCATCATGAAGTTATAAAAGACCCGAAAACCAATTCAGATGTAATTTTATTGGGGGCCGGAAACGGATGTCAGGCGCATCTTCGCCTAGTCATTCAGCCTTTTAATTTCTCTAATCAGCCTTTGCCGACTGCGCTTCACTTA
Organism: Bdellovibrio sp.; assembly: GCA_014378765.1. Classification (GTDB taxonomy): domain Bacteria; phylum Bdellovibrionota; class Bdellovibrionia; order Bdellovibrionales; family Bdellovibrionaceae; genus Pseudobdellovibrio. The sequence goes on from JACMNA010000052.1 coordinate 23,819, forward strand.
ATTTATAATATTTTACCTAATGAACAGGTAGAGGTCGTTAACGGGCTTGCAATGATTAAATCCGTTTCTTCAACGCTAGGTGATACGAGTGGTCTGCCTTTGATGGTCCATCCAGGGCTAGAGGCGGAAGGGCAATCAGTTAGCGGAGGGCACAAATTAGCCGATCAAATTACTCAATTTCTACTCACTAGCCTATCTGCATCGGGGCAAACACCTAGCCTTCGAGTGCAGCTTATAACGATGACGATAAATACCCAAGTTATGGGCTGGAAAATGGTTGGCGGGTTTGTTTCAAACCAAAAATGGACTCGCTTTGTTACCAACTTTAATCAATTATTGTATGATCCTTCTGGCCGCGAAAATATTCTGTTGGGCGTAGAACAAATACAATGTAACTTCTACGATTTTTGTTTTTCTTTTCCGAACAAGGTAGAGACTTCGCAACGTGGTTTACTGACCACTGGCTTTAAACAAAATGCCGATGGCTCGCCACCCGCGCCTCAGCGCAATTATGAAACCGAAGTCATGGCCGAACAAATAGATAACGGGCTCCGGACTCATTTTTTCAACACTAATTGCTTAAGTTGTCATGAGTCAGCGAATTTTCGAAATCGAAATGAAATTTGGACTGATTTACAACTACCTGCGGGCATTACGCCGTTTACCATTAAAAAGTTAACTAGCACTAACTCTTCAAATATTATTAATTTTGGCTATGAGGGGTTATCGGCGCGAGTCAGTACGCGCACGGCCAGCGAATCAGCTTTGGTTGCATCACGATTAAATCAATTTTTGAATACTACGAACCCAGGGTACCGTCCAAATAATTTAAAAGCCTTTTGGCAATGCTTAATGCGTGAAAAAATTTATACTAACTGTTTTACAAATAACTAAAAAAATCAAAGGAGATTTTATGAAGAATATTTTTATGGTCGCGATAACGATTCTAGGTTTTCAGGTACAAGCAAGTGAAAGTTATCCACTGGAAAAACTAGACAAAACTCAGTCGTGCGTGAACTCGGCTCAAAAAATGGCGGCGGAGAAGTCGTTAGCTTTTTTAGAAAACTTTAAATGGTGGAAAATTAAAAATATTGTTCAATCGTTGCATCCCGGATATCAAGCGTGGCATGCTTCGCGCGTGTATTGGGCTTCAGTAACGCCGGTAGAAAAAATTCCTTCATTACCGTATAAAAATGGGCAAGTAAGTCATGACGGCGTAATTGCGGAACTTGCAATGGTTGCTTATACGAATGATGTTCCAAAATACACGATTGATTTGAAGCGCGTTGAATGCGTGGCGGACGACATAGTTATAATAACTACAATTTTTAACGGAGTAAATGTGGTTCGTAATGCCCAAGGTAAAGCCCTTTATTCGGCTGGCGTAGTTGACGTGCCAACCCGATTTACAATCACAATCAAAGACGGATTAATTTATCGTGATATTATTGATCTTCCTGACGCGACAACAGTTGAATTGCTGGCTCGAATAGGCAATTTAATTAAGGCCGGCGTACCAAACGTAGTTCCGGGTACAATTCCAGATCAAACTTACCAGCAAATTTATCAAAATTTTTTAGATCAAGCTGGCGAATAGTAAAATCTGAATGGCCTTGTCTCAACTTGATACAAGGCCTTTTTGTAAGTTTACGTGTTATCAATTTTTGTCACGGCATTGATATTTGGTAATTAAATCTAATTAACCAGCCGTAGGGTGGGTCAGGCATTTGCTGGGTTCTACAGTTAATACCTGACTAGCCCGGAGGCCACTCGTGAAAAAAAACGTTATGTCGATTCAAATTTCTTTAGCAATGGTCACGCTTACATCATCCATCAGTTTTGGATTTGGTATTGCGGCTAAAGGTGTACTAAAAACTTACGGGCAACCGGTGCACGAGACAATGACGGCCAAGGCGGCCATTGAATCTGGGCTTTTAACTAACGCGCAAGCGGTCGAATTAAAGTATCTCGTCGAGGGCGTTCGATTTAATGATGATCCCGAAGGTTATTTACTGGAAGGTGCAATGGAATCTGGCCAAGGCGGCGTCGTGCCCTTTGTAACAGAATTTATGGGCCGCCATAAAGAAAGTAAAGAAAACGATCCAACTAAAGCGGCACACTTTGGTGATTTTCAATTCTTACACGCCATGGGTCGGTCAACTTTATCCGCGGACGATATCAAAGATAATATCATGTTGTATGCGGCTCACTGTTGGAAAATGGCGACCGACGCTGATTCTTTTGCAAAATTCTCTAAAGATTATGAATTTCTGTTGAAGCAGTCGCAATCGGCTAACCCGGTTCAGTTAAACACGGAAGAGCGAGCCCTTAGTAAAGTGATTAAATTATTTCCGCAACAAGTTTTATTTTTTCACGCAAAAAATCAAGCGCAATTTCAGTTTCGTTCTTTGGGATCTTTGCTGCATGTGATTCAAGATTCTTACTCGAAGGGCCACGTAGTACGCATTGGTTGGGAGACTGGCGATAACGCGGGTAAAATTAAATATTTTCAAGATTACAGTCAGCAAGATAGTAATGAGCACAGTCATTTAGATAGGCACCAAACAGAAAAACTAGATTACAATAACCTGTTTCAAATTCAGGGCGTTTCAATTGCTTTTGAAAGATCGAAGCAGTTGTTGCAGATGGCGGCAGCAAACTGCGCTTGGAATAATGGAGATTTAGACGGACACGTAGCTTGCGAAAAAAGCGTATTCAGATTTTTAGACCGTGATGTATTCGCTTTTGATGAAAATACAGATTTAAAATCACGAGCAACAAAGTCGCATCTGAATTTAATTCCGAAGCCAGCCGTAATTGATGAAAGCCGTGGCGGTCCATAGAGATTACGTTGAGCCTATCGTGCCAGTAAAATCTCAATAGCTTCTTCAAAAAACGCCTGATCACTTTCACTGAACCGATCGGGGATTTCTGAATCAACGTCAAGTACACCAATTATTTTATCATCGATTATCATTGGCACCGCAACTTCGGAACGTGATTTTGCATCGCAGACAATGTGTCCAGGAAATTGGTCGACGTCAGCGACACGCACAGTTTTTTTCTGAGTAGCGGCTGCTCCGCAAACTCCTTTAGAAAATGAAATCATGGTACAAGCAGGTAGTCCTTGAAATGGGCCTAGCCATAAAGTGGGTTCAGAATCATTAACGTCTACCAAATAAAAGCCGATCCAATTAATATCTTTGAATCTTGAGTTCAGGAAAGCTGCCGTATTAGCTAAATCAGTTAGCCAACGCCCAGTCATTAAGCCCTTTAACTCTTGCAGGATTTCTTCAAAGCTATATTCATCACTAGCCGATCTAGATAACATAAATTAGAACGGTTTAAAAATTGCGAAGTAACCTGCAATCAAGAAGACGAAAATTAGTGACAAGAATAGAGGCCAACCAATGTGGCCCTTTCGCTTAACCAGCGCAATCGCGCCGCCGGCAACAACCCACGCAGCAATTTTCACGAAAACCCAATTCGGGATGTCGTGAGTTAAACCCAAACGGGCTAACAAGCCGAAACCGCTCACCAATAATAGAAGTAACCCTACGCCGTGAGATACAAAAACTAAAGATTTTGTTGAACCAGCCAATTGGCCACCCGACATGCGCACGGTTAGTAAACCCGTTAAGCCAGAGAATAAAAGAACTAGGCCTAGTAAGTGAATAATTTTATAAATTTCGTACGACATGGGGTGTCCTAGTCTTCTTCATTCAACTGAAGATGTTTGAGTATTTGACGAACTTGTTTTTTTAATTTTTTAATGTGTGGAATCGAAACTAATGTTTTAACACTTTCGCGGTGAGTTTCTAACGGAAAACCGCCGTAGATGCCCGGCTCGCTAATAGAACTAGTCACACCAGCGCGACCCGATAAGACGACGTTATCGGTGATTTCAATATGACCATTGAGATCAATACTTCCACCGGCTAGCAGGTTTTTTCCGATGCGAGTTGAGCCCGCCACTTTAAAAGACGCCGCCATGATTCCATTTTCACCAACGGTGACGTTGTGGCCGAAGTGGCAGTAGTTGTCGACTTTGCATCCCTTGCCTAATCGGGTTTCGGTAAGTGTCGCGCGATCGAGGGCGCAGAAAGCACCTAATTCGCAATCATCTTCGATAATGACGCGACCTACTTGCGGAATCTTATGGTGGATATTTTTTTTATCGGTGAAAAAACCAAAGCCATCGGAACCAATAGAAACATGCGAAGCAAGGTGGCAACGAGCTCCGATTTCACAGAAGGCGCCAATAAATACGTGCGAGGTTAAGACCGTGTTGTCGCCGATTACGGCGTGCGCTTCAACCACACAGAAGGGGCCAATCGAAGCGGTCGGCGAAACTTTTGCCGTCGGATGTATGACTGCGGTTGAGTGAACTCCGCCGGTTATGAATTCTTTTTTTCGGTCAAATAGTGAAAGTACGATACTCATGGCTTGGGGAATACTGCGCGTGGTCCACACTGACATTGCGGGCGTAATTAAAGGCTGAATTTCTTTGAAGGCACTTTCATTAATGATAAAGCCCAAAGCTTTACGATCGGCTCCAGTTTGAAAAAGGATCTTATTTGCGGCAAAAACTAATGATGTTTCACTTGCCAAGTGCGGAGGCTGAACATCTTTAAAAAAAATGTCCGTGTTTTGTTGCAGTTGCAGGGTCGGTGGAGCCGCGTTGGTGTTTCCACTTTGACCGCATTCGGAAATCTGTTGGGATGAAATTGATTTCATAAAAGCATTCTAATGCTTCGCGAAAGAAAACACACCATTTTACTTGTGCATCGAACGGTGCAGGATATAAGTACAAGAAAGCGGAGGTTTCATTTCATGGCCAAAAAAACTGCACCAAAAAAGAAAGCAGCAGCTAAACCTGCAGTTAAATCCACAGCAAAGGCAGCACCGTCAAAAGTAGCAAAAACAGTAAAAATATCTTCTGCATCCGCAAAATCTGTGGCCAAACCGGCGGCGAAAGCGGCTGCAAAACCTGAAAAAAAAATAACTCCGAAAGTCTTGAAACCTATCGCAAAGGCGGCAGTCAAGCCAGCGGCGAAAGAAGTTGCTAAGCCTGTGTCGAAAGAAAAAGCTGCGGTCAAAAAATCTGAACCGACGGTGATGTCAAAAATAGCTAAGCTTGAGCCTGAAGAAAAGACCGTTACAAAACAGCAAACTGTTATTTCAATGTTAGAAGAAAGCTCGAGTGCAGAAGAGCCCGGCAAAGCTGAAAAAGTAAGCAAAGTTAAGCCGGTTAAAATCGAGCGCGGTAATTTAGCTGATGAAAAAGCGAAATGGGCTGAACTTTATAAGAAATATGGAAAAGATAAAGCCGTCACTTATAAAATGTCAGATAAATTTCCGACGATGGTGCCAATGCAACATAAAGTTTTAGGCTGGGGTTTTGTTTTAACAAATGAAAATGATCGGCTTGAAGTTTTGTTTGAGACCGGCATTCGCATGCTGATCAGCAATTACAAGGTCTAAGCCCCGTATTAAGCTAGTAGTCTGATTCTAAATAAGCATTTATTATTTGAGTTTTCATTTGATTCAATAGCCGAATGAACCTAGTATCTAACTCTCATGTCAAAAGATGATTTAGCACAATTCGATGGTAAAGTAGTGGACGCCTTAGCAGGTGGAATCTACAAAATAGAACTTGATACAAATAAAGTTGTCATTGCGGCGAAACTTTGTGGAAAAATGCGCCGATTTAATATCCGCATTGTCGTTGGTGATAAAGTGAGCGTTGGAGTTTCTCCTTACGATCCCACCCACGGTCTGATTATGTACCGGCACAAATAATTTCTGGTACCACTTTAATGAAATTCTTATTCGTCACAAAAATTTAGAAGGATAAAAAAATGGAACAAGCTCTACAGGGTTATCTAGCTCGTTTTGCTCAAGGTATTTCACCTAAATCCGCCGCGGCCGTTTTAGAACTAGCGGCCGAAGGTGGAACGGTCCCGTTCATTGCCAGATACCGTAAAGAAAAAACTGGAAATTTAGATGAAGTTCAAATTCGGACGGTGATTGAAGCCAACGAAACTTTTCAAGAAGTAGTTAAGCGTAAAACCTTCTTAGCTAAAGAAATTGGCGAACAAAATAACTTAACGCCGGAAATTCAAAAACGTATCGACTTATCTTGGGATCTGAATGAGTTAGAAGAAATCTACAAGCCATTCAAGAAGAAGAAAAAGACGAAGGCCACTTTAGCACGCGAAGCTGGCTTAGAGCCGTTAGCGAATTGGATTTGGGACAGGGGTCATGGTCTGGTTAAAGACGACGAAACTATGGAAATGCGCGCTAAAAAATACATTAATCCGGATAAAAAAATTGTTACTTACGAAGAAGCTTTAAAGGCGGCGCAAGATATTATTGTCGAGCGCATTGCAAATGATCCGGGACTACGCGAGCAAGTTGTTAAAAATTATTTTGAACAAGGTAAAGTTTCGGCTAAGGCAGCAAAAGGTTACAAGCCTAATTCAAAATTTGAAATGTACGCGAAAGATTTTGTCGAACCAGTTAAAAACTTACTCGAAGAAAAGTCATCGCACCGCTACATGGCGATGAAGCGCGGCTGGCAAGAAGACGAGTTATCGGTTGATTTAACGGCTGATGATGAAATTTTATTAAAAACCTATGAAAAATTCGCCACCACAAGCGGCGAAAATGCCATTGGTACTTATTTAAAAGAATCGGCGCGATTGGCGCTTAACGTTTACGTCGTGCCATCGGTAAAAAATGAAGTGCACGCTAAACTTAAAGAAAAATCAGATGAGCACGCGATCAAAGTTTTTACCGAAAACGTGCGTCGGGTTTTATTAGGATCACCTTACGGTACTAAATGCGTGCTGGGGGTCGACCCGGGTTTGCGCACGGGTTGTAAAATTGCTTTAGTTGATAAAGCTGGTAACTATGTTTCCCACACGGTTATGCACATTTTAGGCGAAGGTATGGACGCAAAAGCTAAAACTTTAATTGCCGAAGTCACTAAGCAAATTAAGATTGAAGCGATCGCCGTAGGTAACGGAACCGCCGGGCGTGAAACCGAAATATTTTTGAAAAAAGTTTTAAAAGAACTGGGTAAAGATAAAGAAATTCCGGTCATTATGGTTAGCGAGTCGGGCGCATCAGTTTACTCGGCCAGTGATATTGCTAGAACTGAATTTCCAGATTTAGATCTAACGGTTAAGGGTGCGATTTCAATTGCGCGTCGCTTGCAAGATCCGCTGGCTGAATTAGTAAAAGTTGATCCAAAATCAATCGGCGTTGGCCAGTACCAGCACGATGTAAATCAATCGCAACTTAAAAAAGGCTTAGAAGCCGTGGTTGAAAGTTGCGTCAACAATGTAGGCGTTGATGTGAATACGGCGTCAGCCTCATTGCTGGCATACGTGGCCGGTGTTGGCCCCGGTTTAGCTACGGCCATTACCGAACACCGAAAAAAGAATGGTCTTTTTCAAGATCGTTCTGAATTAATGAAAGTTCCTCGTTTTACGACGAAAGTTTACGAACAAGCCGCCGGTTTTCTGCGGGTACTGAATGGTAAAGTATTTTTAGATTCAACCGGTATTCATCCCGAACGCTATAGCGCGATTCGCGATATGGCCCAAGATTTAGGGTCGAACATTAACGAACTGGTGGGCGACGGGGCTAAAAAATTATTAGCGGCTCGTACGAAGTGGGCGGGCATTGTTGGTGAGTATACGTTTGACGACATGATTAAAGAATTGGAAAAACCGGGTCGTGACCCACGTGATCCATTTAAAGTTTTTCAATTTCGCGAAGATATTTTTCAGGTAAAAGATTTAACCGAAGGCATGATTTGCCCTGGATTAGTGACGAACGTTACTAATTTTGGCGCGTTCGTTGATATCGGTGTGCATCAAGATGGACTGGTTCATATTTCTGAACTGGCGCATAAGTTTGTTGAAGATCCACGTAAAGTTGTAAATCCGGGTGATCAAGTCACCGTTAAGGTTTTAAAAGTTGATCAAGCTAAAAACCAAATTGCCTTGTCGATGAAGTTAGAAGCGGCCCCTGATCACAAGTCTTTCCGGGACATGAAAGAACAACGCGGGGAAAGCGCACGTCCACATGGCGGTTCAGGCGCGGGTGGTGGTTCAAGGCCTCAAGGTGGTGGAGCGCGCCCACAATCGGGTGGATTTAAACCTTCACCCAATCAGGGTCGTGAGTTTAAATCGCGCGATAGTGGTCCGGTTAAGCCAGTCAAGCCCGTGAACCCGTTTAATAATCCGTTTGCGGCTTTGTTAAACCAAGGCAATACTAACTCAAAGAAGTAGCTTATTTTTAGCGGAATAAAAATTTTTAGTCATAACAAACGTTTCTTAACTAGGGAGAGAAAATGGCATTAAAAGTCGGTGGAAAGAAAAAAGGCGGAAAAAACAAAAGCGCTCGTCACAAAGCGAAACGTCTAACTAAAAAGAAAAGAATGACAAAAGCTAGAAAGAGCTAGTTTTTGAAGATTAGAAATATTTATGTCGTTCGGCACGGCGAAACCGACTGGAATAAAGCCGGTCGTTTTCAAGGTCGAACAGATATTAAATTGAACGAGGCGGGGCGCGAGCAAGCACTTGCTTTAAGACCCGTTCTACAACAGCTGCAAATCGAATCTGTTTATTCTAGTACGTTATCTAGAGCTTTCGAGTCGGCCGAACTGGCCACCCAAGATCTTAAATTATCTATTCAAAAAGAAGACCACTTGCGTGAAACTAACATCGGCGAAGCCGAAGGTTTAACGGTTGAAGAAATCACGGAAAAATTTGGCGACGATTCAATACTAAAGTGGCGCTCTTACGAAGAACGACTTTTAGATTTTCGTTTTCCTAATGGTGAATCGAAGCGCGAATTGATGTACCGCTTACGACAAATGTTTTTAGATATTGCGCAGAATTCAAATCGCACCTCGATTGCTGTTTTTTCACATGGTATGCTGATGCGGGCGATGACCTTTGTTTTTGGCGCCGGTATTCCGTGGGAGCAGCATCTTTTTACCAATGGCTCTATTCATCATTACATATGGACCGATGAAGATCCCGAAAGACTAATTCATAAAGGTAAAATCTAATGATAAAAATCAAGGCACAACTTTTTAAACCATCCGCACTGCTTAATTTTTTAGTCTTAGGCATTATATTTTTTATTCCATTGGCATGGTCTAGATATCTAAACGCCAATTATGTTTCAGCAAAGTTTTTTTTATTTTTTTTGGTATCTTCGCTCTCGCTACTAGTTAGTTTCAGAAAACTAATTATTCCACAGCTTTCAAAAATTTTATGGGTTTTAATTATTGGTCTTTTCACGTTGCACCTGGCGGCGCCATTAGTCAGTCAAAATTTGACTGACTATATCTACTTATTTAAATTTTTTGGTTTTTGTTTCTTCACTTATTATTTTTACACCCGGCAGTTAACGGATTTAGACGCGATTTTTAGTCGGGTTACGTATATTATTTTAATTGTGGTGGGCCTAATTTTAACATTTGGTTTGCTGGATTTTTATAAGTTTCGAATTGAAGAATTAAATGTACAGAGCGGATATTTACTTGGATCTTTCGGAAACGTTAACATGATGACCGAATTCTTAGCTTTAACGTTGCCATTATTATTTCGGTGGGTTCAGTTTAAGGATTTGGTTCCGAAAGTTATTAAATATATTTTTTTCGTGTTGTGGGTGTTTTTGATTATGTACTGTCGCAGCCGATCATCTTGGATTGGGCTGTTTTTATGGGCGTTGTGGCAAATGTACAAAGGGCAAAATCGTAAGGAAATTCTGTTAGCTTTAGCTATTGCCGCCAGCGGTTACTGGGTGGCTTTAAATGTTTCGGTAGGCGAAAAGATTTCATTTGATGTTAAATCTGAATCTTTTAAACAGCGAATGGAACTTTATAAATCAACGGGTCAACTCATTGCGGATAATCCGCTTGGGGTCGGTGTATCGCACTTTGATTCTTTTTTAGTGCCATACCAAGTTAGTTCTAAAGAGGTTCCACCTAATGAATATCTTCATTACGATCAGCCGCACTCAGAGATTTTACGTTGGACCGCGCAGCTAGGGTGGTTAGGATCGGCTTTCGCTATAGCGTTTATTTTAATTGTTGCAAGGCTTTTGCTTTTAAAAAGTTGGATCGATCAAGCGGCGCCTACTAAAAAAAATTATTTAACCGAAAGTTTTTTAGTTTTAATGCCGCAAGTGGTGTTTCAGTTTCCATATTTTAACCCGGCTTCTTCGATGTACTTAGCTTTTGTATTTGCGATGTTTCTGGGATTATTCGCGGTTCGGAGTGAGCGAGAGTTAAGTTGGAAGTGGCGCGCACCAATTGCGGCCGTCGCTTGCGTTGGCATTATTCACGCCTTTTTATTTGTGACGTCAATATTATTTGAATCGATTGCGTCGGAAGAATACGAGAAGGTGGCTTTCGCCTGCGATTACTATCCGATTAACCAAAACGCTTGTTTCTTAAAAACCTATCACCTTTTAAAAACACAGAACTTTAAGGCCGCCCGCACTGAATTTACGGAAAGCTTTAATAATTTTAAATTTCACCGTGGCTTGATGCGCTTAGTGCCGACGTACGTTAAATACACTTCGGGCGACGTTGATTCATGCGCCAGCGTGCAAGTCTACAAGTCAATATTTCCGGAGCAGAAATTCTTTGATGCCGGAGTTATTTCGGCATGCAACGGGGTGAAGTCTCCCGTTGCCATTAATACGCCCGACAGGTTTAAAAGTGATTACCAGTCATGGTTAAATAAAAGTTTTAGTAAGTAATGAATTTTTTTGAAGTTTATCAATTCGAGGCGATCCACAGCTCAAATTTCGATGAAAAAATTGCGGCGACCGAAGAACTTATTTGTATTTTCTTTTGGGGCAAAGATTGCCCTAATTGCGAAGTCGCTAAAAAAGTTTTAGTAGATCGAAGGGCCGACGTGGATCAGCTCAAAGTAAAATGGTTTCACGCCAATATTTATGATGATTTTGATTTAGCCACGCGGTTTGGATTATTCGGTATACCGGTTTTTTTATTTTTTAAACGTGGCAAAAAATTAGGTAAGATTACGCCATTTCCGGGCTTTGAGCCTTTTTACGACGCGGTAGCAACGCTGATTCAAAAATACTAACGCCGATTTTTTAAAATGCAAGCAGCCACTTCAGCATACCCATCGCCGCCCTTTGAGGGCGTAACGTACGTTGGGAGTGATTTCATTTGATCGACGAATTTATTAATATTCGCAACGCCAAATGAAA
>JACMNA010000005.1 GCA_014378765.1 Bdellovibrio sp.
TAAGAAAAATAAAGTTTTTTCTAAACCGGTGCAAATTATGTTTGTGCAGTCAACGGCCCAATCGGTTTATCTTAGTCAGAAAGTAGTGCTTAAGGCCGGTGAAAACACTGAATTATCATTAATAGTTAACACCTTTAGTTTTGCAAATTCGAAAGCTGAAGCTGCAAACCTTAACTTGCAAGTTGATGCGGCCCAATCAGCGCGGCTTAAGCTGATTCAAATTCAAAATGATAACCTAACTTCATTTAATTTTACACAGGTCGAAGTCAATTTGGCGACGCAGGTCCAATTTCAAAGTTTAGTTATGTCTTTGGGAAGCCAGCTAACGCGCAATTACTTGCACGTGAATTTCTTAGGCGAAAAAGCTCATGCCGGGATTTTTGGTTTAACCATTCTAGATGCAAAACAACACGTTGATAATTATACTTTCATTCAACATTCGAAGGGCAATAACGAATCAATCCAACACTACAAATCGATTTTATCGGGGTCGTCGCAATCGGTATTTCGGGGTCGCGTGCGAATTGAACCCGATGCACAAAAAGCCAATTCAGAGCAGCTTAATAACAATTTACTTTTAACTCGTGAGGCTTCGGCCAATAGTATTCCACAATTAGAAATTTATGCCGATGATGTAAAGGCTGGGCACGGGTCAACTATGGGGCAACTGAATAAAGAAGAAATATTTTACTTTTTGAGTCGGGGTATCAATCAATTTGAGGCCGTCAAAATGTTAGCGTTCGGCTACGCAAAAGAACTTATTTATAAATTTGAAAATGAAGCAGTTCAGTCGTCATTAATGAAAGCGCTGCAAAATAAATTAGAACGGATGATATCTAATGTTTAATATAGATCACATCCGCTCGCAATTTCCGGCTTTGAAACAAAAAGTGCATGGAAACGACTTGGTTTATTTAGACAGCGCTGCGACAACGTTAAAACCCTTGTCGGTTATCGAACGCATTACAAAGTTCTATTCTTACGAAACGGCGAATGTGCATCGAGGCGCGCATTACTTAAGCGATATGGCAACGAACGAGTTTGAAAAATCACGCGATGTGATTCGTCAGCTGATTGGCGCTAATTCAATTGAAGAAATTATTTTTACAAAAGGTACTACCGAAAGCATTAATCTTGTTGCACAAAGCTATGGTGAAAATTTTTTACATGAAGGCGACGAGATCGTACTTACCGAGCTTGAACACCATGCCGATATTGTGCCCTGGCAGATTTTAGCGCAAAAGAAAAAGTGCGTCTTAAAATTTATAAAGATTTCCGCTAACGGTGAATTTGACCTTGATTCCGTAAATGAAAAAATTAATTTACGCACTAAAATTGTAGCTTTCTCAGGCTGCTCAAACATTTTAGGAACATTTGCTCCCGTTCAAATCATTATTCAAAAAGCCAAAGCGGTTGGTGCAATAACTTTGCTTGATGCCGCTCAATATATTTCGCAAGTTAAAATTGATGTGCAAGCCCTTGATGTAGATTTTTTGGTTTTCTCGTCACACAAACTTTTTGGCCCTTATGGGTTTGGCGTTCTTTACGGTAAAAAATCTTTACTTGAAAAAATGCCGCCCTACCAAACAGGGGGCAGCATGATTTCTTCGGTTGAAGAAATCTGTTCTACTTACAATCACCTGCCATTTAAGTTTGAGGCGGGTACGCCGCACATCGAAGGGGCCATTGGAACTTTAAGTGCGATTGAGTTTTTTAATCAATTAGATTTACCCCTGGTAATTGCGCACGAACAAAAGCTTATGCAAACCTTGCAAGCAGAATTAAAAGTAATGGGTGGTATCAGACTCATCGGCGAAGCTGCGCACAAGGCGGCCATTGTTAGTTTCGTAGTTGAGGGGGCTCACCACTCTGATGTGGGTCAAATCCTTGACCAGCAGGGCATTGCCGTCCGCGTAGGGCATCATTGCACTCAACCCTTGCTGAAAAAGCTAGGCTTGACGGGCACAGTAAGGGCCTCAATTTCAATTTATAATAATCAAAGCGACATCGAAAAATTAGTTGATGGCGTTAAAAAAGCGAAAAGGATGCTTTTATGACCGAAGTTTTAATTCGAGTGCAAGCAACGCCAAACCCGGCTGCGTGGAAATTTGTGTTAGACAGACCCGTATTGGTTGAGGGCAAGGCAACTTACTCAACGGTTCAAGAAGCCGAACATAATAATTTAGCGAATTCTCTTTTTCATATTGCCGGAGTTCGGCAAGTTCACTTTTTTCAGAATGTGATTACGGTGACTCATCAGTTTGACGTTGAAAGCGAAGATATTCAAAAGCAAGTTTGCGCGGTTATTCAAACTCGAATGGCCGTTCATAATCCTAATCAGACGGTGCACGATGAAAAAAAATTGGCGCGCCAAAATCTTTCACCTGAGTTGCAGCAAATCGAAGAAATACTAGATCGCACGATTCGCCCGGGCCTGCAGGGTGACGGGGGCGATATTGAAGTTATTAAATACGACGAAAACAAGGTTTACGTGGTCTATCAAGGCGCGTGTGGCACGTGCCCAAGTTCTACGACTGGCACGCTGATGGCGATTGAAGGAATCTTACGAGATGAATTCAACCCTGAAGTTGAAGTCATTCCCCTATAACTATTTAAAACACTACATTTTTTGGATCAATGGCGCTTTTAGACTTATTTGCGCCCAGTTTATTTTGCGTTTTAGCGATGGCTTTCTCGCGCTGTTGCACAACGTATTCAAACGAATCTTCTGGACGTGAAGATACTATCACATTTTGATCAACTAAATTTTGATTCACGTCACCTTTAACATTAAAGATAATGTGTCGCTTATTATCGTGTGCATAGCCTTTAACCTTAATCGTAAATTCTTGCAGTTGATCAGGACTTAACAAAGGCAATTGGCCTGCGATGACGCCATCAACTAGTTCGGCGCCTTCAGGAAGACTCCAAGAATAATTCAGGCCGGCAGGAAGCGGTTGATAAGCTTCAAGCGTTACTTTTATAACTGAAACTTCATCATTATTATCTCCTACGAATTCGTTTTTTATTTTCAAATCAAATAATGATTTGGCAAATTGTTCTGAACCCAACTTAGCCATTGTGGCCGAGGCCAAAAAACGGTTGTGCGCTTGTGGTTGTGGTAAAAAAAACTGCACGGCGTAGAAACCAAAAAAAGCTCCGCTGACGATCACCATTATAGGTTTTAAAAGCTTGCGTTCGGACATAAGTAGCCTCCAGATTGATCGGTTAATGTATAAATATATTCTGATGCCGACGCGGGTAAAACCGTCGGGTAGGACCGCACGTTAAGCAGGTAGTACGCGGCTGAATTCAGTGCAGCAATGCCGCTTAATTGTTTCGTTGTTCCGGCCGAACGATCGGTTAGAACGGCATCGGTCGACGTAGATTTCGCATAACTAGTGCAATCGCCCGCGGCATTGCTGCTCGTGCAATCCTGATTATATGAATAACTCTGATTAAATAATATTAAATCTAAATCGTGCGTTGACCCGCTAACGAAACTGCCAGTCATTCTGATGTCAGTAACTCCGGGTAAGCTTGCCAGATCTACGGTGTAAAAATGATTAGAGAAGCGTTGGTCGGCGGCCGAATCAGTTGTTAATCCTAAAGACACCGCCGGCCTGATTTTCATTGGGCACGCAGAAACACTTTTTACTAATTTTATTCCATAAGGTGACCACAATGTGTAGCCACCCGAGCTGTACGCTGCATTGCCATCACGTTGTTGAGCTTCATTCGCATTAAGAATGCCGTCGATGGCGGCGGGCATCGAACCCGCGAAAGCTTGATTCAGTCGATTGTAAAAACGGGCTGAGCTTCTAAAGGGATAAACGCTTTTACCCATTCCTATTCCCGTTGAATCGTTTTCAAAGGCGGTCCACATTTTTGCAAAGTTGTTTGTATTCGCGCAGCTTGAGCAATTTGTACAAAGCGCCGTACAGGTATTTGTTATTTTAAATAAACTTCGCGCAATAGAAAGCTCGCGAAAATGCCCTTCGCCAGGGTTCAGGGTCCAATCAACTTTATCATAGAAGCGAGTGTTTCCAGAAACTGAAAATGACTCGGGATTGGCGCCCGACTTATTTAAATTGACGCGAATATATTCTGAACCCGAAGTGACGGCTCCTTCCGTATAGCCTTTGGTGTCTAAATAATAAAGCCAACCATCCGTTGTGGTTAAACTTGTTGATAAATTTGGATTCAACGACGAAAGATTGTTTCGAATAATATGACCACCAAAAAAGTTTCCCCAGCCCTCTGACCAGGCTAAACGTGGATCGATACGATAAAGTCCATAATGAGTTCCACCCGGAGAATCCATCCGTCCGCATACATCCTCAACGTGATGACCTAGTTCATGAATTATCACTGAATCATCGAAGTGATCCGTATCTTGACTAGTCACATTTCCCAGTCGGCCACCATTAATATAAAGCTGATTGTAACCGCGAAGATAAAATGACAGCGTCCCTAAAGTAGAAGGATCGGAAGCGGTGTAAATGTATTGGGCCGGATTAAAACCAGCTAACCAATAGACTTCTAACTTTGGATTAAGACACGAAATATTTGTAGTGCCGGTATTTTGTCCTAAATAGGTATAGCTGGTAACGATCGCATTGAAAATATTAAAAGCTCCACCAAGAATTTCGGCTGATTCAGACTCGCGCGCGTACGCCACTAGTGATGGCGTTACGGTTCCAACGCCCGCCGAATTGATCGAGCTTGATATTTTGTAAACTTCATTCGAATAAATATCTGACTTTATCGAGACATAAACTTTATAAGATGCTTTTCCACCTGGTAGCCCGGTCATGATGTGATTGGTACGAGCTAAAACCTGCACTACATAATTACCAGCCGTATTTGGAATAGTTAAATTAGAAGTGCCATCTAAGGCTTTAACGGCTCCCGCAGCATTTGTGACTCCACATTGAACTATAGTTCCGCTTGTATCTAGCACCCTGACTTCAGCGTATTTTATTGGAATGGCCGTTGCGTTGGGCGCCGCCAATATCATCGACGTGACGTTGCTACCAAGTGTTGATACGCTGAGCGAGCGCCGATAAAATGTGGCCGTTCCAGACACCACTACCGGCGATGAGTATACGCTTGAGGTTAAGCACTCTGCGCTTTCGGGCACGACCCTAGGACTTGAGTCGACGGGTCCAGAATCAGAACTTTGCGAGCAGCCCCAAAGCAGAATAGTTAATAATGATATTCTTAAGCCAGAATTAACGTTCATATTCGCTCTGCTCGGCTTTGATTCGTTCCACATTCTGAACTATATTTTCAAACGTAAGATCTATTCTAGAAGCCAGTAAACTATCACCGTGAATAATTTTTTTATTTCGTTCACCGCCAATTTCAAATCCGATGTGGCGATTATCAATTTTTGTAAATCCGCGCACTTCGATTGTAATTTGCGTTGGGATGTTAGCTTTGAAACTTTGAGCTTGCCCATTAAGTTCGCCTTGAACTAACTTAATTTCTTCACCTAAAAGCCATTTAAATTTTAAAGGTGCTTCAAAATCAAAAGGTAAAATTACATCGGCCGTAATTATTTGCGTTTCTTCGCCCTGGTCTTTAGGAATTGACACAGATGTAAGGTTAATCTCAATTGTACGAGTCACTAATCCACGATTGGTGTAATCAGATTGCGGTACGCCGGCAAACCCATAACGTACTAGCGAGCGATTTGCTTTTGGCTTTTGGTTAAAACCGAAAAATGCGACGGTGCTAGCAATCAAAATTAATATTAAGATTTTATTTATGGACATATATTCTCATTATTTTGGTCTTGAATTGTATAAGAGTATTCAGTAATCGTTGAAATTGATTTGTTGGCAGTGTAAGCCCTAATATTAAGTAAATATTTTTTACTTTGGTCTAACGTGTTTAGATTTCTAATAATTTTCGTGGTTATATTTCCAGCGCGCCGATCACTTCGAACTACATCATTAGCAATCGAACGTATCGGTTGCCAGTTAGTACAAGCACCATTTGAATTAGTGGCCGCGCAACTGTAATCTAAAGTGTGAACGTAGCCTTCTTCGTAAAGCAAAAGGTCAAACTCGGTTACCGTGCCGGCCCGCTGAGTAAAATTAACCCTGATATCGGTTAGCTGATCTGGACTATTTAATAATGAAAAATCAATTACAAAAAAATGGTTTGAGTAGCGTTGATCTGAATTCGTACTTGTTAAAATCGGATCGTCAGTTCGGGGCTGAAAATAATTGATGCCCTTTGCGCAAGCGGCAGAGCTGATCGCGCGACTTATTAAAGACTGACCGTACGGCCACCAATAATTGACTGTCAAAACGCCGGTGCCAGTTTTAATTTTGGCCGCGCCATCTGAGTGTAAGTGCAAAGCTTCGCCCGTAGTTCCTTGGTTGAAGGCCGTGTAATCAGCTGACCAAGCGGCGGTGCCCACCGAAGATTTTACTAATTCTAAAACACGATGTGAGTCTTTGAACGGATAAGCGGATTGACCGGCACCCGTCAGCCTATCCATTCCTTGCCATATTTTCTTAAACGAAATGGGAGTCGAGGTTAAGGGCAGACA
>JACMNA010000053.1 GCA_014378765.1 Bdellovibrio sp.
CTCGCAGTATCTTAAACTGCTAAAACTAGAGAAATTAGTTTCTTCCGAAAAAAAAGGATTGTACGTCAGCTACCAGATTTATGATTTGAAAGTAAAAAAGCTTATTATAGAGCTGCATAAAATATTCTGTACTTAGTTCATGGGAATGTTTTAGCTAGAATTGCAAATTACGGCAAAAAAGTGGTAGAAGCTGCGGTCTCTGGCAAACTTCTATTCACTACTCAGGCGTAATTGGGCATTGATATCTTGTTCGCCATGTCCTCAAATATAAACCATTTCATCGGGCCTTAGATATGCACCGCCTTATTCAATGATCCTGTTAGTACTTTCAATTTTATTAATCCCCTTTCATTCGCATGCGCGCATGCCGGCCCCTGTAATCGAATTTTCAAAATATTCTACTCAGTGCAAGGTTCAAGTGTTAAAAAACATTGGCTGGCAGATTGAAAAGGGCCAGGCTGATGCCGTGATTGCGGCCGAGCGTTGTGAGTCGATCAGTGCGCCAAAGCTTGTCATGCAAGGCGAGGCTAGCACCATCACTGACGAAGCGTTACGATCAACGGGCACGAACTGCCTTTATCAAAATCGCATAGCGATTGCGGCGTTAGCGGCGACAAAAAAATTAAAGAGCAATAAGTTTTATATTTTTCCGCCGTTTTGGCAAAATGCCTTGTTATCAATGGGATCGCTCAAAAAAACTTGGCAGGTCGCCGTCTGCGCAAACGAAGAAAATCAGTGTTACAACCCTAATTCTGAAGATAAAGCAAAGTCGATTGACGCATTCTACACATCCCCATTTTCTACCGATTGTTCCGTGGGTCTACAGTTAGCCGAATACGCCATGATAAAAGAATTGTTCGGCAACGAAATGTTCAATAAACATTTTTCAACTGATGAAATATTTTTAGGTGAATTTCCTGACTCCGCAAAATCAAAAAGCTTCACTCGCGGAAAACATAAAGAGGCCGTCTGGGCCGAGAAAGGCTCAGAGTATTCAAAAGCGGGCTTTCGCACTTTTATCGGCGTTCCCGGCGTTATTGCTTCCGTGTTTGATGAAAGCTTTTTAGATGACATTCCAAATGTGAACGAAAACTTTATGATCGTTGATATAACTCAAGCCGCAAGCGAATCTTTCGAGCGGGCCGAAGGGTTTAAGGGCTATGAAAATAAGATGCGAGAAATTTGGGAACTTACGAAGTCGATCACCAAACCTGAGTTAAAAGCATTGCAAGACGTAGCAGAAATAAATTATTTAAATCAAGCTAGTGAATTTTATGTGCAAAGCCGCATGTCGAAAGAATTAGACCAGCCCATGAGTGCGACAAGCATGAAAATATTAAAGTTATTAAAAGATCCATTCTTAAGTCAGACTCAAATTTATGTGCATCCGGTCGGAAACCGAAATATCGCTTGGCATATTTTACGATTGGCCCAGATCAACTCGCGCACCCCTTATAAGATTGCTTTTCACCAAGAAGTTGTGCACGGGGGTTTATTTAATCGCTGGATCAAATCTCAACTAGACGACTGCGAAAATAACTAGGTCTCTAAAAAAAATGAAATATTTTTGATTTTAGTCAGTAAAAGCATTAAGATTTTCTTTCCGTTTGAACTTAACCATACTTGCATATTTGTACCAATGCTGAATTGAGTTTCATTATTGGTAGCTTTAGAGTGGCAGTCATATAGCCCCTAAGTCCACCAAGATTCGGTAACAAGCCTTGGGTCTTCGAATTGTTGCGTGGTAGTTTAAAAAATTATATTAAGCTAGACGCAATATTTATAGTTAAAGCCAATAGTGTTGTGTTGAAGAAAAATGACAGTACACAGTGCATGAGGCCTGTCTTACGCATTCTTTTAGATGAAAAACTCACATCTGCAGTTTGAGCTGAAGTACCGATGATAAAAGAGAAATAAAGAAAGTCGATATATTCTGGATCTTCCTGACCCGGAAAAATTAAACCGCCGTCCTTTCCTTTTGAAATTTCTGCGTAAAAATCGTGGGCATAATGAAGTGCGAACATTACATGAGTAAAAATCCAAGACGTCACAATTGTAATTCCCGAAAGTAGCATAAGCGCATAGCGAAGAGAACCTTGACTGTCTTTTACGATGGCCAGCTCGACGAAGATGCTGGTTAATGCAAAAATAACTGCCGCAATCACTAGAAAAAGAATTAAAAATTGTCCTTCGTCTTGGATTTGAGCCCTAGTTTTAATTTTATATTTGGTGGCGCCCCAAATCATGCGAAAAGCTAATATGAGATACAATATTACACCAGAATTCCAGCCAAAAATTACTCGGGTCACAGTTCTTTGCATCCAAACTGAAGGAATGAAGAGTGCGACCGCAATTCCAAATAATATGGCCAAGAAAAGACGGGTGTGAATTTTTATGACTCGAAACAAGTACGGCAAGTGCTTCATAGACTTTAGATTCGCTTAATATCAAGGGCAAGGCAAATAATTTAAGACATCTAGGGACTTTGCGCAGCATCGTCTATCGCACTAATAATTTGATTTCGGCGATCAAGTATTTCCCGAACATAATCATCTGAAAAATCTTTATTTGGAAAAACTTCACGCAATTTTTCGGGGGTAAGCGCGCGGTAGTAATCTAAAGTTTTATCAGAATACACCGTACCGGCCCTAATCGGACCGTAGTTCGAATAGCCGATGGCTTGAATCCAGATGGCATTATCCCAAAAAATAATATTCATCGTATTATCGGCTGAGTCTTTGCGCCAGTGCCAAAATCGTTCAATCTCAAGGGGTTCGACGAAGTTTTTAACTAGTGAAGTAAAATCAGCTTTACTAGGGTTTTTTAGTATAATTGGATGATCAAAGGGAAATGCCGCACGCGTAATGCTGTCTACCGAATTTTTTGTCAGTCGATAGAAAGAAAATTTGCGAAGATATGGCAGCTCGCCATATCGAACCATTTGTCGATTGCGAATTGCCGAATTATCGATAGACACGATTGACTTACTTTCGTCGACTAAAAGATTTCCCCAGTGCAAATCCCACTGGCCAAAAACAAAATTAAAAAGATTTCGATCATTTTTTTGATTTTCAGGAACTTGTGCCCAAAGCGTTTGCCTTTGTTCTTTGTTCATATTTAACAGATCAATGGGCGTTTCTACAAAAAATTGAATGCTGCCGGTTTTGCCAATCAATTGACCTGCGAGTTCAGAATCTATTTTGGCATGATCGATTGCTTCAGCGTCAAAGGTTCTAAGCACGGTCGGAGGAACCAGCCGCGAGCCTACAAGCCGAGCGGCCTTGTAGGCAGTCACTTCGCCCATCGGTGACCAGGTGCCGGGTTTCCAAATGGCCATGGTGCCGTCAGCAAACGTCAGTCGCAGCATACCTACCGTGGTGCCAGAAGGTCTTTTACCATTTTGAGTCATTGCCACTTTCAGATTTTCGGCTTTAACGACTTTTTCGTTAATCAATATATTTTCTACGCCAGAAAAAGAAATTTTTGAAAACCAGGTTTTTGAACTTGAGCTATCAGAGTCGGAGGTTACCGAAAAAAGGGCCTTGCAATCTAAAACCGCAGCTTGCGAAAATAACGGATGTAGACTCAGCGAAAATAATAAGGCAACGAAGCTAGAGGACGCAATCGACTGGAATTTTCGCAAAATCATATGACACCTCATAAGAATTTCTATCTAATTGGCAAAACTGGTCATCGGACTGTCAAAATAATTGACGGCCAAATCCTCCGTAGTTCGTCGACAAGAAAATACAGATTATGACAAAATCAATTGTGCACAGGGCATTCCAACGATTCATTCGTTTTTGAACGCGAAATGTCTCTTTGAAAATCGTTAAGCATAATATTTACGATCATAGCTAAACAAGCGGGCTGCCATCTTGAACTTCGGTTTTGCCAACGATTGGTGTCTCTGTTCTTGTATTAAAATTCGTATTCGAAACGCCGCTGGCAACTAAAAAAAAGAAAGTGTAATTATAAAAAATATGTTCTCACTTTCAGTCCCCCTAAAAGGTTTACCTCGTAAATGCATAAGTTAGCGATTTGTTGCGTTATTTTAGATTATGCGGGTAAGAAAAAACTAACGGGCTTAATAAGTCATTCTTGGGTACATCCACCAGATCCACGATTCCTTATTTCTGCCTGCGCGAAAAATTTCTTCAAGCGACGCACATCGGTTAGAATCCTTCATCCTTATAGCTAGCTGTTCACGATCGTAATTAAAAACGTATTCGGTAGCTGGAATGACGTCATCGTTAATCTTAAACGTGGGCAGCTCGACGGTAATTCTAGAAGTCTTAGATTTTTCGCCGGCAAACGGAATTATCGCTTTACTTATAATATAGGTTGAATCGATTATGTCATTAAAGTCTAACTTAACTGCCGGAGACTTCATTTCTTCAAAAGTTTCATCAGCGATTTTAATTGTAAATGGTTCTTCAACCGCCATTCGACCAAAGAAGCCACCGAATTTTTCTTTACGAACTTCCCATTCGTTTCTAGAATTATTAACCTGCTTATAAACGTAACCATTGGGGTACCGGTCCCAGATTTTTTTTTCGACGCGAATAATTGCAAAATGAGCGGGGCTACTAAAAACTTCACGCCCATCAGTAAGTATTTTCAGTGCCTTCGTCGGTTGAGTAAATTTAAAATTAGAATTAGACTGAACGGTAAAATTAAAAATGATGGCATCTGACTTTTCTGCGATCTCACTTTGCAAATAAACTGCCATATATGTAGTCTTGCTATCAGCACCAATTGGTTTCACGTATCCCCATTGCCGACCCCCGCAAAACTGAACAACATACTTGTTGCCCGGGTGATTCTCAACAAGCGGAAAAGCCGACTTATGAGCGCAGCTTAAATTAATGGTGGCGGCGTACGCAACGAAGGTGAAAGTTAAAATCATACGAATCATGCTCGAATTATGATTTATTAATTTCAGAAAGTCACTAACTGCAGAGGCGTAATATCTGCACAAAGAAAATAAATATTGGGGCTCCGAGGTTTAACTAAGCCACAATATTTTTCTTCCATGCTAATAAGAATTGATTACCTATTTGCTATTTTGTTGCTGTAACCAGTTGTCACTTCTTTTTTGTGCGCGGCAAAGGCAGTTAAAACTTCCTGCTTTTCCTGATCAGCGACTTTAAAATGATCAAGCGTGCGTCCAAGCTCTGCCACAACTTCATCAAACTCTACGGGCGAGATATGAAGGTTACGATGGGCCATTTCTAGGCTTAATTTATTTTTTCCTGGCTTTGTTGCTGCGTATTTTTGAGGTCCGCCCGCAACTTCGCAAACCCAAAGGGTACGCATGAACTTAAGACCCGGCAATCTATCCAAATTTTCTGTCGACCATTTTTTAAGATCAGGATTTTTTGAATTCTGTCCAACGACCGGATTTTTTATTATGGCATCACTAAAATGATCAACGACCGCAGCAATGGCAAATGCACCACCTAGTCTGTCATAAAGGCTCTTTTTATTCTCTGCTGAAGCCGGTAAGCAAAAGGCACTGAAAAGAGCAGTCATCGTGGCAAATACAGCAAAAGTTTTGATTCGTTTTAACATTGATATTCCTTTCGAAAGTTTTAGACCAGTATTGATTTTTTAAGAAGCAACGCTAATGCCACTAAAAATTTGTCGTGAGAACTGCTAGACTGCTTCATTCAACAGAATTATTTTTATCAAGAAAAATAATATAGTGAAAAATGGATTTGTGCCCCATTTTTTTGAAAACGGGCTGGTCAATCAAAATGTTAACACCGCTTGGGCACCGCCACTACCAATGATGTGTTTAAATTTTTATTAAAGCATATTTTTGATCTTTAATATTCATGACGAAAAACGCGTAAACGGATTGGAAGGATACACTAACTGGTTAGTTTTTTGAAAAACAATGTTCGAGCTATTGCGCTTCTTGGCATTGATAAAGAATTACATATTCACCGGTTTCAACACTAAAACTTAAGCCTAGCCCGCGTCCGGCCGTTGCTTCACCAGCTGAAAAGCCAATACGTTGTCGGTCTGTTGGTTTTCTCATGTCATAAGCCTCAAGTACAACTTCTTTGTCAGTATTTATACCCTTGCGAACAGCGGCGATGATTGGGCCATACGCAAGTATAGTTTGAGGTTTTTTCTGATCGATTAATTCGCCGTAACGATACCAAGGATTTATTACTACGACATTTTTATTAGTGGCAGTCGCAACTTCATCTTTGGGCCAACCATCCTTAGGATCTACGGTTAAGATCTTACCACTGCAATTTAATATTACTTTGTTCATTTCGGTGCTAACCGCATTTGCCATTGAGATTTGTGTCGATAAGGTGATAAAAAGAATAGTGATGGTTTTCATAACAGCTCCGATATTTCTTTACAGAGTGTAGTTTCAAAATGATCATCGCAACTGTCACTTTTCTGAAAGAAATTATTTATCTGTCAAAATACTAATCAATTGCCTACCGCTGCCGGAGGCTAATAGCAGGTAAAGTCGAATTCACAAAAGATTGAAACCGCGGTGATTACTGCTAGAATCATCGCTAATGCTCAATTTTGTTATCAGCGACTTACACGTAATGGATCGATCACAAAAATTTTTGTTCAACTCGGACAAAGAAACGGCTTTCTGTCGTTTTTCGGAAGTAATTTTTGAAAGTAAGGGCAACTTGATTCTTGCTGGTGATATTTTTGATTTTACGGGGATGACTCCTTGTCAAAATGGCAATCTTGAATTTTTTCATGAAGTTCTTTCCAGTTCTCAGTTAAATCAGGAAGCGATGAATCTGGCCGGAACTTTTCGCAGCACTAAGCAGCTTTTATTAGCTTGCCTTGCGGTCTACCCACGATTTTTTGAAGTTCTTTCGAAACTTGCGGAACAAAAAAGGCTTATCTATATTCCTGGAAATCACGACTGTGATTTTTTGCGCTCGTCCTCGCAAGATGATTTGGCTGATGTTTTAGGGGTCGCTCACGACTGTATCGAATGGACACGGCAATATGAAAAGGGTTTTAGCTTTGTTGTTAGCCACGGCAATCAATTTGATCCACCGAATAACACTGATCGCGGATGTCAGAATCCCGGGTTTGTTTTTACTTCTGCCCTTTACCATGCCGTGCTTCCCGC
>JACMNA010000054.1 GCA_014378765.1 Bdellovibrio sp.
CCTTCCACTATCTTAAATTTTAAATCTTTTTCTCCACGCTGGTAAGCGCGATCAACTAAAACTTGCGCGAATACAAATAACTGCCGCAAAATGCTTCTCTGCCGAGAAATGAAGTTCATTTCGGGCTTAACGATTTTCCAGTACTGGGTCGATGATCGGCGCGCTCGCGCCGAGAACAAATAATAATAAGGAACAATGAACCACAAAAATAAATAGGCCGTTTTAAGTCCGGCCACTAATAAAACCAGCCGCATAAAGCTTACACCAATTCCTTGGTAACTACGGGCCGCTACTTTTTGTTTTTTTGCTTGCAGAACCTTTGCCATCGAAGTTTTTATTAAAAAAACAAAAACTCCAAACATGATGGAAAGTGTTACCGCTTGCAAAGTTATGCCGATCAGCCAATCTTGGCTGAGGCCGAAAAAGCCGTGCGGAGGATGCGATAGATAAAGTTGGCTTGCGTAATGGGCGCCCGCAATTAGAAACGGAATCAGCGGCGGCAACGAGATTTGAGTTCCTAACCATAGATACACAAAATTCATCCGAAATAAAAAAGCCACCAGCGCAACAATGAGGGTGTGTAAACCATAGACCGGATAACACCCAACAAAAACGCCAATCGCCACCGCAACGCCACTTTTAAATGGCGAATCTTCGCGTCGTAATAATGAAACCGTGACTAACAAGGCATTTAAAATTGTCAAACGCAGATTGTCTCTAAATTTATTAAAGTGAGTAACCCTAAGCTCACCCGGAAAGTATTTGACCGAGATGGGGGTTGATTTCACTTCGACCCCTTTCCACATAAGCCGAGTTAAAACTTCAATTTCAAAATCATAATTTTTAGTTAAAAATTTCATCGTCTGCAAAAAAAATAACGGATAAATTCGAAACCCACTTTGAGAATCACCCTCAAATTGCTCGTTTTGATACCGAACCCAAAAATTAGAAAATGCTTTACCAAAAACACTTGAGGGCGGCACATGTTGAGTTTTCATTTGGCGATCGCCAATCACTAATGCCCACGGACTCTGCTCGGCGGCTTTTGCCAGCAACGTAATTTCGGCGGGATCGTGTTGACCATCGGCATCGATCGTAACCGCGTGCGTGTAGCCGTTGGTGATCGCCCACTTAAAAGCGGTTTGAAGGGCCGCGCCCTTACCACGATTTTTTTCGTGTCGAACAAACTGCACCCTGGCTTTTTGTTCAACCGCACTCTTTTTAAATAACGAATCAACGCTTTGATCAGACCCGTCATCGACAACCAAAATTGGGTACGGTGAATGTTTGAGCGTTTCGGTAATTACATCGATCACCGTGTTTGGGTGATTATAAACAGGAATACAGGTTATAATTCTTAGCTGCATAAAAGCTCGCGATGCTTATTTTGCGCGTCCGCAATTTGCTGCCAAATATACTTCGAAAGCTCGGTTGATGAATTAAATTTTGCCGTATCAACCACCGGCAGCAATTCTAAATGCACCGGATGATTGGGACGTAAAAATAAATCTCCGCGCCCCATAACGTCATCGGTGCCAAAAATAAACACGGGCACGATGAGCGCCTTAGTCTCGAGCGCAATATCAAAAGTAGCGCGGCTGAATTTTCCGATTGAGCCGAAGTTTTTTTGACAGCGAGTCGTTTCCGGAAATATTAAGACGGGACGATTTCGTTCTAACACTGTAGATTTAACTTTTTTTAAACCTAATAAAAAGCTATTCACATCGCCTTTCTTAGCCGGAATAAAACCCGACAAATACATAATGGGCGCAAAAAATATATTATAAAACAAAGAGCTTTTGGCCAGACCTCGTAAACCCGGAATTAACGAAATCATAATAAAAGTATCTAAATTTGAGCGATGATTAGCCACAAACATAACTTTTCGAGTTTTATAGACATCAAAAAACCCATATATACTTTGAAAATTATTTTTACAGTTCAGCCACGGCTGAATCGTTAACAAAAAACGAATGGCAAAACACTGAATGTATTCGGCCGCGTGTAAAAATAAAATTGAGATTTTAGGAATTTTTTGGGTGAGGTAACTGATCGCAAAAAACACGGCTGAGCAAAAATAAGCCAAAACCAGCCCTACCATCCCAATTGTAAGCATAAAATAAATTGACCAAAATACGCGCTGGACCGTATAAAAAAAAGAACGTTTAGGTAACTGAATCATCACTAAAAAATATCACACCGGAGCTAAGTATGTCAAAAACTGCACTTGTCACTGGAGCCTCTTCGGGCATTGGCCGCGCCATTGCCATTCGCCTAGCGCGCGAAGATTACAAAATTATTGTTCATTACAATTCAAACCTGAAGGGCGCAGAGAAGACTTTGAGCGAAGTGAGCAAGATCTCCAAACACGCGCATCACTTATTGCAATTCGACTCTAGTAACTACGAGCAAGTCGAGACGGCCCTCAAAGATATTGAAGTCGATGTGCTAATAAACAATGCCGGGTTCCACAAAGATGCTCCTGCACTGTTGATGGATAATGCTTCGTTTCAGAAAGTAATCGAGACCAACCTTTACGGAGCTTTTTACTTGTCCAAACTTTGCGGTAAAAAAATGCTATTAAAGCGCGCGGGTTCAATCGTTAACATTGCTTCTTTAGCCGGACAAACCGGTAACCCCGGCCAGGCAAACTACGCCGCAAGTAAGGCCGGCTTAATCGCTTTAACTAAAACAATGGCGATGGAATTGGGCTCTAGAGGTATTCGTGTGAATGCCGTTGCGCCCGGATTTATTGAAACTGAGATGATTACTGAAGTGCCAGGACTTGAGGCGATGAAAAAAAGAATTCCGCTAGGACGGTTTGGTACCGCAAACGAGGTGGCCGGAACCGTGGCGTTTTTAGTTTCTGAGGACGCTGGTTACATTACGGGCCATACGGTTAGTGTTAATGGTGGGCTATTTCCCACTTAGTGGTGCGTATTCTCGCGTAATGATGGTGAATTTAAAATGCTGTTTATTTTCTAATGTCAGCTCCCGAGGGGTCTCACCCACAACATAATCTTGAATCGTCACCGTGACCGGAAAGTTTTCTGGCGGCATTGCTAGCATAAAAGTATTCGTATTTTTAAGTCTCGCATCGTTTGGATTTAATAGAAGAATTTCTTTTATTAAAGGATACATTTTTAAAAAGAATTCTTTACTTTTCTCAATTCGCGGCTCGTTGGTTGTAAATTCAACTGCGTCTTTAAAATTATCGTTCAACTTAAAGAGCGTAACGCCAAATCCAACGTAGGCGTACATATTAATTTCGGCCGGAGTTTTTTTTAAAATTGCTTTGAACTCGGCCGATTCATTACGGTTGTTCTTTTTAAAACGAACCTGCACATCTTGTTTGTACACGCCATCAGCAAATACGTTATTCGCTGATTTTTTAACTTCTGGAAATATAGGTTTTTGGGCACACGCTATAAATAAAATGATTCCAAGATAAAGCCAGGCGCGATTCAAGCGGCCACCTTTCGCGACTTTTGGTAAAGCGGATAAACGCCGTAAACCGTACCTAAGTAGGTACCTAGGGTTCCGTAAAATAAGGCACTTCCTAAGTTGACTAAGACGGGGTGGCCAGCAAAAAGCATGGGTAAAAAACCTAAAATATTTGTCAATGCGGCAAAGGTTAAGGCCGAATAGACCCCCTGCACTTCGCCTTCGGTCTCGGCGTGCAAATGCGCATCGGTGGAAAAAACCCCGTAATCAATACTAAAACCAAAAACCATGACCAAACCCAAAATCGAAATTAAATTTACTTCCAGCGAAAGTAAGGCTGAAACCGCAAAGTAAAGTCCTAATCCGGTGGCAAACGGTAACAAGGCTGACAGCACGGATTTAAGCCTGCGATAATAAAGACCCAAGATAATAAGCGTAAGCACTAATGATAACGGAATCATCCAGCGCAAATCTTTTTCGAGTGAATTTGAAAAATCCTGCAAGGCTTGGCTTAGCGACATGGCTTGGGGGTAAGCCGCTTTAACCTTCGCGGCCTGTTGTTTATTTTGAGCATTAAAAATAGAAAGAGCGTGCGTTTCACCAATCAAATGATTTAAATAATATTTTTCTTTGAGGGCGCTGCCCTTGTAGCCAGGTTGGCAAAGAACGCGAATGAAGGGTTCGTAAATTTTTTGAATAGCGGGCGTAGTTTTTGTTTTAAAAAAATCGCAACCGCCCCCCGTCCAAGAACTTAAATTAACTTTTTGCATTTCAACGCTGGGCAAATACTTAGAAAACCCGTCATAAGTAATTTGGTTGTTTTGCGCCCAAGCGTACTCCAGATCATCTGGCGTGGCCGAATTTTGAACCACGTTGGCAATTGGTTTAATTAACAAAAACGATTCTTCGCCGCCGTTTTTACTGAAAAACCAAGTCGTTAAATCACTTTCTTTTTTGGATACAAAACTAAGCTTACGCAAATCCATAGTGAGCTGCGCTCGGTAAGCCCCGTATAGTCCAATTGCAACAAGCACCGCGACGACATACGGCAAACCCTTAATTTGCGGTAAAACAAAATGCACGCTCTTCATTTTTAAAGAACCGGCAAAGTATTTAAACATTACAAAAAATAATGCGAAACCGACGGCTAAGCCAATAATTGAAAAAGTCATCATCTGCCGAATCAGCGGAATTCCACTGAGTAGTAAAATTCCTACTCCGCATAAAGTTGTTAACAGGCCAATGACGTTCGAGGTCCAAGTTTGCTTTGATTCTGAACCGAATGCGCCGTGCAAACCATAATCTAAGGTGAGCCCCACAATGCCCGAGCCAAAGGCCAGCGTCAGTCCGTGCACGCTGCCGTCAATTAACTGAGTTCCGATTGCGGCGACATACATGGCAATACTAACGGGCACAAGCAAAAATAGAGTATTCAGCCGGCTTTTTAAAACTAAGAAAATGATAAAAAATATTAACACCACCGAGCCAATAACCGATACCACGGCTACGTCATCGCGCACTTGTTTTTCATTGCGATATGTTGACCCGTGACTGCCAATTAAAAAAGAATTTGAATACGGCTTTAAGATATCCATAATGGGGCGGGTTTTTTCAAGTTGCGGCGCCAGCTGAAATTGCACCGGAATTATTAAGCGTGAGGTCTGAATATCATATAAGTAACCTTGCCGCTTTTCGAATGAATTAATTAAGGGGTTCTTTGATAATTCTAAATAACTTTGCCAAGTTTGAAAGGGGTCAGAACGAAAGATCTTAAATAGCGAAGCATCGGTCATAAAAGACGTCTGCACGGCGGCGCTGGCCAGAAGCGACTGATAATCATTTTCTTGATTTGGCTGAAAAGGAACTCGCAAAACGTAGTCTTCGGCCCACGATTTTAAAAGCCTTCCGGCGCTGGCCGTACCCGTTCCACAAAAAACCATGCGCAGTTCAAAATCGATATGTTTTTTTAAATGTACGCAAAGTTCATTAGCCGTTTTAAAATCAGGATCAGTCGAATTATCGACTGGTTCGATGATAACAAAATTCCACCAAAATGCCGGAAATTCTGTTTGCACAAATTGCAGCTCTTTAAGTTCTTTCGGAAAAAAAAGCTGCATAGACTCGTCCATGCGTACGCAGCCCAAAAGGCAAAACACTAAAGCAAAAGCTAAAAAACGAACGATTTTCAAAGACAGCCTACGGGCCGCGCTTGGCTTATTGATAACGGCGTTTCAATTGCCGATTTAAAAAATATTTCTAAGGTGTCACCGCTGGCTTCAGTTAAAAGCAAATGCTGAATATTTTTCTGCTTATCTAGTTGCAAGTCCGCCGTCGAAAATTGATAGCCTTTATCCACGTTGGGGGTCACCAAGAAATGCCCATCTTTTTTTAAAATTGTGAAATCTTTTGCCAGCATTTCCGGATTCATTTTAATTAAATTAACTAATTTCGTTAGACCCGAACTGTCTTGCTGACTGATTTCGCTCAGCTTGAGGGTGGTCTTTTTTTTAATCCTTGGATTATCAATGACGACCGCTTCTTCACTCATACAAACGGTCATGGGGTCGGGCTTTTGTATCTTCCAAATTAAATTCATTTGCGTAGATGAAAATTTTTTAATCTCATAAAGGCCCGAGGTCTCAATCGTTACATCAAGCTCTTTGATTTTCTTTTTTTGTTCGAATTGGCCAGATAGCTTGCTGGGTTTTTCAAATTTTTTAAATTCAGTTTGAATCTGAGCCGGGCTTAAGACCCCTGACGATGCTTCTGGCCTAGTTAAGGGGCCATTCATGGCATAGGCCTCGCCGTTTAGCGTAAAAAACAGACTTACAACCGTGAACAATATCTTTCTGACTGCAGCCATTTTCATGCTCATTTCACTTGAAAACAAAGTGGGTTTCTATATATTTATGTACGACAATGGAAAAAGCACAAGACCGTATTACATTAACAAATCAAGTCATTGAAACAATTTTCAATTCACTTAATTTAAAGCACATCGATGCCACCACCGTAACGGATACCACTCCAATTACGGCCGGGGGCCTGAACTTAGACTCAGTTGATATTTTAGAAATTATTGTTCAACTTGAACACAAATTTGGTCTTAAGATGAGCGACTCCGAAGCCTATGCTCAGCACTTTCAAAATATTGGAACCGTCGTCGATTTCGTGAAAAGTAAGACTTAGTAAAGCCCGAGTAAGACCTTGAGGATTCAATGACAACAAAATTGATTGCAGTTAAAGCCGTGGGCAGTGAAGCATTTTGCTCAAGCGGAGTTAATAAAAATGAAATTTTTGAGGCTTGTCTATTAGGTCGCTCGGCCGTAAACGAAGCAGGATTAGCTCCAATCTCGCCAGCTATTTGGAAGACTTTAAGGCCACCCATACAAAATTCAACTTGGCTTGAAAATGATACCTCTTATTGTTCAATTGCTTCTTCGTATACCCTAAAAAGTGCGCTAGCCGACGCGGATTGGTCACCGAAGGATTTAATCGATTGTGGATTTATTTTTGCGACCACAACTTCAAAAATTGATAAATGGCAGCACTCTCTGCCTTTTATATACATGAAAGATTTAACCTTTGAACAAGTGACCGAAGCAACGCGCTTTCAATCATTAGGAGCAACGTTAGTTCAATTACAAAACGAGTTTGGTATTACGGGCCCCAGTAGCGTGATTGCTTCTTCGTGCAGTGCTTCGCTGCAGGCTTTGAATTTAGCCACCCTCTGGATCCGTTCGGGCCGCGTAAAAAAATGCATTGTAGGATCCACCGAAATTTTGTCTGACTTAACCGTCAACGGTTTTACTTCAATGCGTCTTTTAGCAAAAGGCGTTTGTAAACCCTTCGATAAAAATCGCCAAGGTATTAACTTAGGTGAAGCCAGTGCCTTCATTTGCCTTGAGGCCGAAGATTATTCGTTGCGCCCGGCTCATGCCTTTATTAATGGAATCGGCCTGAGCACCGATGCTTTTCATCCCACCGCGCCCCAACCAGACGGCCAAGGTTCTTTTCACTCGATGCTGCAAGCCCTGAACAGTGCGGGATTAAAAGCCAACCAAATTGACTGGTTTTACGCGCATGGCACGGGCTCGGCCGCCAATGATCTGGCCGAAAGTAAAGCGATTCATTCACTTTTTTCTAACTCTTTAAAAAAAGCGGTTGTGAGCTCAACTAAATCAATTCACGGTCATACGCTTGGCGCGTGCGGCGCACTTGAAACTGTACTGTCAATCATGTGCTTGCAAAAAAATATTATCTTACCAACTTTTAACACTGGCGAAATTGACCCGGCAATACCCTTAGATATCGTTTTAAAATCTCGCGAAACTACATTAAATGTGGTCTTAAAAAACAGTCTCGGTTTTGGCGGAATCAATGCCTCGACCGTTATCACTAAAAACCAGGGTTTTTCATGAATGTTAGTTTAAGTTCATTTTACGAAATGCATGAATCTACGCTTGCGGTTGACGCTGAAAATCCGCTATTTCGCAAAGCGACTAGTAATATGATAGCGGCGTACACGGTTTGTGAAAAGGCGCTGCGGGCATTAACCCCCGACCAGAAAAAATCTGTTTCGTTAATTGTTTCGACGCAATTTGGTGAAGTGTCATCAACGTTAGAATTTCTTACTACATTTTACGATTCAAAAATTGCGAAGCCTATTTTATTTCAAAATAGCCTCCACAACTCAACATTAGGTTTTGTTTCGATTCAACTTAACTTAACGGGCCCAGCCCTCACGTTAAGTGCCGATGAAAGAATAAATGAAGCGTTAGCCGAGACCGCGGCAGGATTACTTAGCCTTACTGATCACGTATTAGTTTGCCAAGTTGATATGGTGCCTGACTTCGTTAAAGAAAATTATGCTGTGGCCTACCCGCATTTGAAAGATCATTTAGGATGGGCACGCGCCTTTTTAATTTCTAAATCGAGCGCACTTTTACCCGCGCGATCAGTACCGAAAGACCTTTTTGAATTTAAATACACGCAAGAGTTCACGCAATTAAGGTCTTTGGCCGATGTTTAGCTTACATGAACCAGCCTGGGTCATTCGGCGAATCAGAGATAGTGATAATGGAATTTATTTAACTTTTGATGATGGACCAAGCCCACAGACGACGCCGGCGGTGCTTGAGCTGTTAAAAAAGTATGATGCCAAAGCCACATTTTTTGTTATCGGACAAAAAGCCGAAGCTCAATCCGAGCTTATTCATAGAATTATAACTGAGGGCCACACTTTATTGTCTCATTCGAGTGACCATGCCTATTCAAATTATTTTAAGGGTTCTAACGCAATAGAAAATTGGATGCATGATTCGGTCAACAAACTTCAAAAAATTACCAATGCGCAAGCCCTGGGTTTCAGGCCTCCCGCAGGCGTTTTAAATCCCCCATTGCTAAGGGCCGCTCAGCGAATTAAATTACCGCTAATCTTATGGAGCTACCGTTATTTTGACTCGGTTTGGAGTTTGACTTCACGAAAAATCCATAGAAGCTTGAAGCGCCTTAAATCCGGCGACATCGTTTTGCTGCACGATGAACAAAAAATTAAAAATCAAAAAATATTTTTGAAGTCGCTAGAAGAATTGTTGCAAGGGTTAGCCCTAGCCCAATTGAAAGTTCGCGCGCTATCAAATTCTGACATTATTAATAGCTGCCGCTTTGCCTGAATCTCTTGAACGTAAGAAGTTAGCAAGGCTTGTGACATACTTTTCGTGCTGACTTACGAACGGATTCGTATCATCCCAGACGTAACCGGCTAAAACAGAAGAAATTTGTTTAACCATTTCATCTTTTTTCTGTTCGGCAAAAAAGATAGTATGCAAATCACCATTATACCAACCCATTACGAAAGTTTTAAAAACGTTCACGCCCTTCATGCACGGATCCATATACTCCGTTTGCCAATCGACCGCTTCGCCTTTTAATTTTTTTAAAACTAACGCAGACGCTTTTTGCGCCGACACACTGGCTAACGTGACACCACTTGAAAACATGGGGTCTAGAAATTCCGTAACATTACCGGTTAAAACGTAACCGTGACCAAAAAATTTATCCGTAGTCGCGCTCCAGCTTTGTAATGTTTTAGGTTCGAACTTCATTTCGGCATTTTGAAAACGGTCTTTTAGTTTGGGATGTCTAGCCACTAATGAACGCATCTTTTCTTCAGCCGTGCCTTCAAGGCCAGCGAAAAATTCTGGAAACCCGACAAATCCCAGCGACGTATTACCGTTTGAAAAAGGAATGCACCAGACCCAAGTCGTTTCATTAAAAACAAAAATTGTAATGCGATTGGGCTCGCGCGCCACGGTGCTGCGCTTCAAGTCGACAAAGTGGGTAAATAAAGTTTGCCGCGGGGGCAGGTTACTATCTTTTTCTAAACCAAATAATTTTGGAATCACGCGCCCGTAACCACTGCCATCAACAATAAATCGCGCCGCAACCGTTTCGGTGCCCCCGTCTTCATATTTAATGGTGGTCACCGAAGACTCGTCGGGGTTGATGGTGATGGCCGTCACTTCGGTTTTATAAAGAACTTCAATACCTTTACGTTCGCATTCGTCGGCTAAAGTTTTATCGAAATCTGCGCGTGGTACTTGCCACGTCCACGTTTTACTATCTTTCGTATGACAGTGCGAAAAGTTAATGTCGAAAATAGTTTCGTCCCGCACAAACTTTGCCCCGAACTTTTGCTGAAAACCCTGGGCGGTAACCGCGTTTAACAAATCAGCCTCTTCTAAGGCTTCCATACAACGGGGTAGCAAACTTTCGCCGATGACAAAGCGTGG
The DNA here is from genome assembly GCA_014378765.1 of Bdellovibrio sp. GTDB lineage: Bacteria > Bdellovibrionota > Bdellovibrionia > Bdellovibrionales > Bdellovibrionaceae > Pseudobdellovibrio. Next base: position 10,239 of record JACMNA010000054.1, read on the forward strand.
AAATTGCATTTTCTCAACGATCAAAACCGAGTAGCCGGCCTTTCGAATCAAAGCGGCCGCAATGGTACCAGACGGTCCGGCCCCAATTACTAGTACGTCTACTATTTTCATAGATTCCTAATTAAATAAGTTTTTGGTTTTACGAATTTCATCTACAAAATTTTTAAGTTGATCTTGCACAAAATCTATTTTTTGAATGACCGAGTTAAAATCCTTTTCTTTTTTAACCGCAAACTTTACATCTTTAAGTGCTTGTCTGGCGCCTTCGATTGAAAATTTGTCGCGGTAAAGAAGCTTTCGAATCAGAAATGCATTTTCAACGTCTTTTTTGGTATACAGACGTTGATTATTTGAAGCTTTTTTTGGTTTTAGTAATTCAAACTCTTGCTCCCAGTAGCGGAGCACGTATTGTTTTATATCGAGTAAGTCTGCTACATCCCCAATTTTAAAACCAAAACGATCCGGAATCGAGGCAATTTCTTCCATAAGCTTTTGATCGACTAAAACATTGGGTAAATGCTGCGACTCGGCCTTTTGCTCGAATTCTTTAGTCGCTAACATAGGCCCGGCCTTTGGATCTAACTTTTGATCGACAAACTTATCTTCAAGCGAAAGTTCGATCTCACTTGTTGGCGCATTCGGATTCACATCTGAATTATTCATCGTCATCTTCCTCATCCTTTAAGTGCGCATACTCTTCCCCATTCAACATGGCTTTTAAAACTTGGCTGGGGCGAAAAGTAAGAACACGTCTTGCCGAAATTTTGATTTGCTCACCCGTCTGCGGGTTACGACCAATGCGTTCGCTTTTTCCTCGAACTAAAAAATTACCAAAACCAGAAATTTTAACTTTTTCGCCTTTTTGTAGTGTTGTCTTTAAAGAATTAAAAACCATTTCTACCAATTCGCTGGCTTCTTTTTTAGAAAATCCAATTTTCTCGTAAACTTTCTCAACGATGTCTGCTTTAGTTACCGTTGAGTGTCCGACATTCTGTCCCGCCATGAAGATTCGCTCCTTAGCTTTTTACTTCTAAACTGTTAGGCTATTTACAACTAACTAGAACAATCAAGAATCTTTAATAAAATCGTAGCAAGTCTTTGAAATGAATCAAGTTTTTGAAACGTAATTCGCTCATTACGCTTAGCGTAAGGCCGCATTCACCGACTTTTTAGCTGCCTCGATCACTTTTTGACTAAGACTTTGCAAATCAGCATCCGTTAATGCACTTTCATGACTTTGAAAGAAAGTTCTTAAAGCCACTGACTTTTGCCCCGCGGCTAATTTCTCGCCTTCGTAAATATCGAAAACCAAAATATCTTTTAATTGCGATCCACAAGATTTCTTAATTTCTTTTAATAAATCACCAATTGGCTTTGCTGCTTCCATCACAAATGCAAAATCGCGCTCGATCATTTGAAATTTTGAAAGAGATTTAAACTTTGTCGGTCGTGGTTGTCCTTTAAGTACACTTTGCAAATCGATTTCACCGACGGCCACCGGCACACGAATTTTCTCATTCATTAGTAATCCTGGATGGGCCGTTCCGATAAATCCAACCGGTTGGCCTTCAACGGTAATACTGGCCCATTGACCGTGGTGCACAAAAGCGGGAGGCGCACCAGTGGTTCCAAATGAATAAGCCGTAATTTGTAAGCTCTGAAATAATTTTTCGAGGGCCGTTTTAATTTGATAAACGGCCGGTGCCAGGGCTGCATAGACTCCTAATGGTTCACCCCAAGAAATCAGACTTAGCCTCCGAGATTCCACGTAAGTATTTTCTTTTTTAGAAAAAACCGGGCCGATTTCAAAAAGCGAGCCGGCCGCGTTTCCCGAGCGAATGTTTTCTAAAGTATTTTTCCATAACCCTAAAAGAACCGTTCTACGCATGACGCCCAAATCTTCACTTAAAGGGTTTTTGATTCGCACGGCTTGTTCATCTGTGCTGAGGCCTAAGGCTTTCCAGTCGCCGGCGTTAGGTAATAATTTGCTTTCGCTTGCTTCGCTTACGAACGCATAGTTAAAAGCCTGGTGAAAACCTTCGGTGCGTATCAGTCCCGCAATCTTTTGATCCATTATATAATTTGCATCATGCGTGGCGGGTTCTGCTTTCAATGCGGGAATGGTTTCTTGAATATGTTCGTACCCGTGTAGGCGCGCGTACTCTTCAACCAGATCCATGTCTTGTTCAAGGTCGAAGCGAAATAAAGGTGGCGTCATTAAGAACTCGCCTGCACTTTTTACTTCTACTTTAATTTGTAAGCCCTTCATATATTGCAAGAATAATTTTTCATCGGCCTGATATCCAAGACGATCACTTACTTTTTGAGTTGTGATGGCGATTGGTTTTTTAACCAGTGGTCGTGAATAAATATCGTAAGCGTTATCAAAGGCCGTTCCGCCCGCCACCTGCTGAATCAGTAAAATCGCGCGATCCATTATACTCAAGGCGCTACTGGCATCAACGCCGCGTGAAAAGCGGTAAGCTGAATCGGTATCAACGCCGTGCTGACGTGAAGATTTACGCACCGACATGGCATTGAACGATGCGCTTTCTAAAAAAATATTTTCAGTTTTTTCCGACACGCCCGAATTCATTCCACCAATGACGCCCGCTAACGCCACGGCCTTTTCGGCATCGCAGATAAGTAATTCGTCACCCTTCAAGGTGAGCTCTTGTTCTTTCAAAGTCTTAAACTTTTCATTTTTTTCGGCACGCCGAACTTTGATCTGCGCACCCTTAATTAAGTCGGCATCGAAGGCGTGCAGTGGTTGACCCATTTCAAGCATCACGTAATTAGTGACGTCTACGACATTATTAATCGAGTTCATGCCAATGGCTTCTAAACGATTTTTTAACCACGCAGGACTTGGCCCAATTTTAACTCCGCTGATGTACCGACCGCAGTACCGGGGGCAAAGTTCGGCCTCTATAACTTCTAATTTAATTTTATCTTTCGTGCTGGAGCTTGCAAACTTACTTTGTACTTCCGGAAGTTTCACGGGTTTTGAAAGTAGGCAGCCAAGTTCACGCGCTAAACCGTAATGGCTTAAGCAATCAGCGCGATTGGGAGTGACTTTTAATTCAAACGTCACATCATCGTAGCCACCGTGTTCGGCGAAGCTTTGCCCCGTCTTGGCTTTCGCATCTAAAATCACAATGCCATCAACGCCACTTTCGGGTAAACCCAGTTCTTTGAATGAGCAAAGCATTCCATTACTTTCAACGTCACGAATTTTAGATTTTTTAATCGCAAAATTTCCGGGTAGCACGGCCCCAGGTAAAGCGACAATAACTTTATCACCAACCTTATGATTTTGAGCGCCGCAAATAATTTGCTCTATTTTTCCGGGAGCAACTTCAACTTGGCATAGCGAAAGTTTGTCGGCATTCGGATGCTTGTCTTTTACTTTAATGTGGCCCACAACCACGTTATTAAAATCGGCTGCTCGGTTTTGAATTTCTTCAACTTCAAGCCCCGCCTTGGTTAATACGTCGGCCAGCGCTTCGGGCTTAGAATTGTATTCAGACACATCAACAAAATCACTTAACCATTTTAAAGAAATTTTCATTTTAAACTACCTACTAAAATTGTTTCAAGAAACGAACGTCATTCGCCGGAAATAATCGAATGTCATCGACGCCGTATTTAATAATGGCCATCCGTTCAACGCCAAAACCAAACGCGAAGCCTTGCCACTTTGGATACTCAACCTTAGCAAACTCAAACACTTTCGGATTAATTAAACCGCAACCGCCGATTTCAATCCAACCTGTTTGCCTACACAGTGAACAGCCCTTGCTTTTACAAATCGGACACGAACAATCCACTTCCGCTGACGGCTCCGTGAACGGAAAAAAACTAGGACGAAAGCGAGTTTTTAATCCGGGCCCAAAAAACTCACGCACGAAAAAAGAAATTGTACCTTTTAAATCCGACATTGAAATTTTCTCATCAACGCACATGCCTTCAATCTGATGAAAATTTGGCAAATGCGAAATATCGCTATCGACTCTAAAAACCGGGCCTGTTCCAATAATTCGTAAGGGCGGTTTTTCATTTTCGAGTGAATGAATCTGAATTGGCGACGTATGCGTTCGCAGCACGTGGGTGTCATCAACAAAAAAAGTGTCTTGCATGTCGCGCGCCGGGTGATTGGGCGGAATATTAAGGGCTTCAAAATTGTAATAATCTTTTTCGATTAGCGGACCCGTTCGTAAACTGTATCCAAGACGCGCCATAATCGTAAAAATCTCATTGGTAACTTTATAAATTGGATGCTCTTTACCCGGGTCACGCGCGGCCGTCGGCAAGGTTAAATCAAGCCGTTCACTTAGCATTTGTGAATTAATTTCTTTGTTTTTTAAAGCTGATTCAGCCTGCTCGTAGGCCAATTCAAGTTCGGCTTTCACCTCGTTTACCATTTTTCCGAATGCGGGTTTTTCTTCTTTTGGAAGGCTTACCATCATTTTCATTGCTTCAGTCAGCGCTCCGCTCTTCCCAAGAAATTGAACTTTACAGTTATACAATTCTTGGCTGGTGGTAGCAGTTGAAAATGACTGCATAGCCGCGGATTTAATTTGGTTCAGTTGAGTTTGTGACATAGGCCTGTATTATGTGAAATATTTTTAGTCTTTTCAAGGGTTTAGCCCTATGGTACCCTCGCTTTCAAAGGTTTATTGTGGCGCATAAAAATAAAGAGAATTACAGTCCCTATAAAGCACGTAAAGAAAAGGCCGGTATCAGCCTTAAGGACCAGCACTTGTCTAAAGCGCAGCCCCAGAAACGTGATTTTAAACCCGAAATTCTGTATTCCGTTGAAGAAGCGAACGATCGTTTTGCCGACATTTTTCGTAACCATAAATTTGCCTGCTCGCATGAAGAGCGAAAAAAACTTGCGGGCTTTTACCATCTGCTGATGAAAAACCAAGAACATCAAAATTTCACTCGGTTATTTAAATTAAAAGATGTCGCGATCAAGCATTTTATCGATTCGCTTATAATAACCGAAATGGTCGAAATCGAATTTCCATTAATTGACGTTGGTACCGGGCCAGGCTTTCCGGGAATTCCGCTGAAAATTAGATACCCCGATGCTAAAATTTTGTTAGGCGAGGGTGTGCAAAAACGCGTTGAGTTTTTAAAAACGGTCCGCGAAGAACTGCAGTTAAAAAATTTAGATATTATCGGTCGAAATATCAATGAACACTTTATGTATCCCGTGCAATCGGTTATCACCCGCGCTGTTGAAGATATTCCGAACACGCTTAGAAATGTTCTAAGTTGTTTACAATTAGGCGGACGTGTTTATTTTATGAAGGGTCCGGGGGTTGATCCGGAAATAAAAATGGCCAGCGACCAGATGGCCGAATTTTATAAGTTAGATAAAGATATCGCCTACGATTTAAAGCACACGCAAAATCACCGTCGACTTGTGGTTTACCGTAAAATTAAAAATGCGCCGTTGCCGGAAGATCCCGACGAAGAGGTTGAATGAAATTATTAGAGATCACCTCGGCTTCGAACGCTCAATATAAAATCTGGCAGTCGTTGCTAACGTCAAAAGGAATTAAATCCCATCTGCAGTTTTTTTTGATGGGAGCAAAACTGGTCGAAGAGTTTTTATTGGCCCCTGATCCACAATTTAGCTTAGAGTATATTTTGTTCGACCAAGAAATTCCTTTCACAACCGTAGCGAAAAAAACAATTCTAACTAAGGAACTTTTTAAAACGCTCGATGTACTCGGCACGCACGCGCCGCTACTGGTGCTGTCATTTAAAAATTTTTCCGAGAAAGATCTTTTGTTGAAACCAAAAGGCTTAGAATTAATTTGTCCATTGGGAGACCCTCGAAATCTTGGAGCGCTTATACGTTCAGCGGTCGGTTTCGGCGTTAGCGAAATAATCTTGACGCAAGAGTCGACGCACCCGTTTTTACCTCACGCCATAAAAGCATCGGCCGGAGCTGCGCTAAAAATAAATTTTTCGGTAAGCCCAAAAAAACTAGCCGAGTTGCCAATGGTAGGAGACAATTACGCGCTTGAATTACACGGCACAAAACTATCAGAAGTTAGTTGGCCAAATGATTTACGACTTTGGGTTGGAGAAGAAGGTCCTGGGTTAGGTCTCACTTTAGATCAAAAAAGAATTATGAAATTTATAAATATTCCGACCGAAGGCATCGAATCGTTAAACGCTACAATTTCAACTGCTTTGGCTTTGTGGGAGTGGAGAAAATCTAGCTGCTAAGTTTTACTGGCGGCTTCAAATCCAACGATATCATCTACTATTCCGGAGACTCGTTCACGCTGCACTTCTTTGTTAAACAAGAGCTCCAGGCCAAGCAGGGTCCCGTGATTCAATCGATTCATGAAAAAGCGGACGATGGCTTCGGCTTCGACCTCACCTCGACGGTGAACTTGAAATTTAACTTTAATTCGATCGTCCCGCTTATAATTAAGATGCATCGAATTGATAACTTCAAACCTAATTCCAGTTGCCGAAATATCGATTATTGTACACGCAATGGGTTTAATTCCAGGCAATGCGCTAATAATTGACGCTGATTGCGTCCATTTTTTCGGAACCACATAACGAGGCTCTTTACGACGTTTCAACTGTATAACTTTTGCATCGACATCAAAATAAGCTAATGTTCCCTGCTTAAGGATGGGTGCTTTAACGAAGAAAATTTCCGTGCCTAAGTTAAATTTTATTGAAACTTCTACGCCTACCTTTACGGGAATATCGGCCTGCACGAGTTTAAGAAAAACTTTGCGATCAACGAATGAATCGATCGTGCACGCAATAACTTTTTCATCGGCCTCGGTCTTAAAATAAAGAGTTGATTTTTGACTATAAGCATTTTGTAACGCCAGTAAAGAATCAACCGGAGGCAGTTCAACTAAAAATTCTGTAACGGATCTTGCAGGTTTTTCATCGGCCATACTATTTAATCATCCAAACTTTGTAGAAGGCTTCAAGTACAATTTTTAGCGACATTTTGCTTTGGCCAACGCGGCGGTCTTCAAAGACAATTGGAACTTCTTTAATTTTAAACCCTTTTTTTTGGGCTTTATATTTAAGTTCAATTTGAAAACTATATCCATTTGACTTAATCCCATCAAGTCCGATCGCCACCAAGACTTCGCGGCGCCAACCATTGAATCCGCCGGTCCAGTCTTTCGTTGGAAATCCTAAGATCAGGCGCGAGTAAACACTGCCGCCGCGCGAGATTAATTTTCTTAGTAAACCCCAATTAACCGTTTCACCGCCCGGTACGTAACGAGACCCAATCACGACATCATGCGAATCTAGTTCTTTAAGTAGAATGGCTAAGTCTTCGGGACGATGCGAGAAATCAGCATCCATCTCAACGAAGGCATCAAAGTTTTTCTCTAGACCCCATTTGAATCCCGCAATATAGGCCTTACCCAATCCACTTTTTTCTTTTCGTAGCAGCAGATTAACCCGGGATTCACGCGCCGCAAAATTTTCGACAAAGGCGGCGGTACCATCTGGCGATGAGTCATCGACCACTAAGATCTCGAAATCACTTTGTAATTGAATGAGCGTAGGCAGCAGCACCTGAATATTTTCGATTTCATTATAAGTTGGAATGACAACCAATTTGCGCATGAAACTTATTTTTGGCTTAAAGAAGATTGAAAGCAAGGGATCATTTCAAAACCTAATTCTTGGGGCGCATCCTTCCACAAACTTAACATAAAACCGCCACCGCCCGACCCTGTTAATTTTACGGCGAGCGCTCCAGCTTTAATCAACTTCTCTGAATGTATTTGCACGGCGGCATTCACTAGACCCCAAGCCTCAAAACAATTATAGGCTAAAGTTAATGCTTGGCACCACTCTGTTAGTTGGGTTGGTTCAACTAACAGCAATTTAAATTTTTTGACGGCTTCAGCCATTTGTAAATCTATTTGTTCTGCTAACGGACGGTTTTCATGAAAAAGTTTTTTTACTTTTTCAACACAGTCTTTCGTAACGCCACGTTCTCCAGTATGTGATAAATAAAGAAGGGGTAAGGACGAACGTTCTAAGGGCTGAAAGCCTGACAACCGCGAAAATAAAAGTGGCTTTTGATAAAGCGTTACGGCCACATCGACGCCGCTACTTTCGCCGTGAAACAAATTCTCTAAATCAGTTGCAAAACTATATCGATCTTGTTCAGCAATGTAGCCTAAATGTGAAAATAATTCGGTTAGCGCGACACAGAGGGTGGCGGATGCGCCCATACCCGCCCCAAATAAAATATGAGAATCAAGCTCGATTAGCCCGGTCACCTGGCTGTGCTTTAAGTTTAATTTTTTTAATGCTTTTTCAAACACCGACCAAATGATTAACTCTAAATCGGAATTGCCATGACCCCTTAATTGAATATCAATCTCAATATCTAGGGGTGAGTATTTTAAATCAAGATAACGAGACATCAAGGGAAAAACAATCGCGTCGCCACCGCGCAAAACGCTGTGCTCGCCCGCAAGAATCCATTTACCCGGAACCCGTATTTGAAAAGGTTCTTTATTTTTTTGCAAGGTAGCCTTCATCGGTCCACAAATTAGCAAGTGGTCTAAAATGACTAATAACCTCAAAATAACTGGCCTTTTGATCGGGACGATAAAGCAGATGAATATTGCTACCCGCATCCATCGTGATTAATGGCCCATCATCATTTTCTTGCCACATCTGATGCAGATCGCGTAATGCCTTCACCGTCATTTCGTTCATATACATAAACGCTGGCACCGACGTGTGAAACAAAGTGTGCATATCCCAAAATTCATTCCAAACAATTTCAAAAGATTTTTTCCAATCTTCTTTGCGTAACGACTGAATAAGGTTTTGCAATCTTTCTTCGGCGCGTGCGGGACGGCCTTTAAAAAGATCTGAAGTCAAAACTCGTGTGTGGGCTTCACTGGAAGAAACTAATTTAATATTTTCATCACATAAAATAACTTGATGCTTTAAATTTTCATACGGAAAGCTAATTGATTCTGCCCCAGTGCTATGCCAAAGGGCCCATGGCGTAAAAAAAGAGCGACACGAGGAACCCGAACCTTTTTGCGATAACTTAGCAAGCTCTTTTGGTCGGTAAGGTACGGGCATACCTTCCGCGCTTTCAATCATCCAGTTATGGGCCGCAAGGGTTAATGCCGCAAAGCTAGAAGCCGAGCTGGCTAAGCCACAGTCTGACGGAAAATTATTGGCAGATTCAATTTCAAAATGATCCGTTATTTTAAATTCTTTTTTTAAAAGCACAAAATGTTTTAAAAATTTTTCTTTGCCTTTTTCACTGAGTTCAATCGCGCGTAAGTCAGCCCGCTTCAATGCACTCCACTGATCGGTCGCAAGATTTCTATTTTTATTTATTCGCACAAAACTTCTTAACCGATCCAGCGAATACGACAGTGATGAATTGGTCGGCCGATTGGCATTAGCATCGGTTTTACCCATGTACTTAATTAGCGCGATATTAGAGGGCGCCGAAGCTTCAACCCACATCTTGCCCTACCCCCCGGCAAAGGTCTTTTACCCCCGCCACAATTTGTAATCGCGCGACTAACAGGGCATCTCTTACTTTATATTGTTTTGCACTCTCACAAAACACTAAAACAACATCCGCCCCCAAGGCCCCGCACGGTTTCACAAGTAATATATCTGAATTAGTTTCTAGTTGCTTACGTAATTCGTTCGAGTTTTCGTGGGTAAGGCCGGCCGCATTTAAAACTTCGACCCAATTTCGAAGCGTATCTAAAAATTCGATTTCAACTTTATTTACGAACGCCCGAATCACTAAGTCAGACTGCCTAGGCAAATGATTTAATTGATCAGGTTTCAATTCGGCTAAATGCTGATGCGTTGCTACCTTACGTCCAGTCGCCACAATAAAAAAATGTAAATTTTTAAAAGGCCAGGCATGTGATTGAAAGTTTTTTGATTCAAGCGAAGCGACGCACACCTGGCCGTAATATTGAAACGCCAAATCGGCTCCACTCGGCGGCTGACTTTCACCGGCATGTAAATCTAAGTAGAGCTTTCGAATTTCGCTAAAGGGTTTAGCCCGGTCCGCTTCACTTAAGACCGCAAAAAATTCTGCGGTTGAGCGGCCTAAGCCGCCTTGAATACCGGCCGCTAGGTAAGGGTCATTTAATTGGTATCGTATTCTTTCGCCCGTCGCGCGTAGATAACGACCCGCGGGACTTTCGGGGTGAAAAGGCAATTGCTGATTTTGATTATGAGTCTGTAATGGCACAATTTCAAAACCGGGCGAAGTAGCTAAACCAATGGCGGCCCCTTCACGTAAAACAGAGTATTCACCGACCAGAAACGTTTTACCCGGAACTAAATTTTTCATTCTAGTGGTTAGTTTGCTTTCTGATGTCATTTAATACTTCAACCGCATTAGAAAGCGAAATTCTTTTTGTCAGTGATAGAATTTCTTCTAACCTTTTAACGACGAAAGGCATTTCATTTTCCGTGGCACCTGCGCCTAAAGATAAATTTTTAATATGTAATTTCATGTGACCTTCAATAATACCAACGGTAGTCAGGGCTTTGAGTGCCCCTAGGTTTTGCACAAGTCCCACCGCGGCCATAATGCGCGATAATTCATTGGCGGATGTAACTCCTAAAAGTTTCATCGAAATTTGGGCCGACGGATGAAGTGTCGTCACCCCGCCAACGGTTCCCACGATAATGGGCGCCGTTAAAGTTCCTACCAACGTTTCACCAATTTTTCGCCACTTTGTAATTGATTTATACTGCCCTGACATCGCCGCATAGGCATGAATGCCGGCTTCGACGGCGCGCCAATCGTTACCCGTGGCAACTAAAATGGGGTCAATGCCATTCAGCACACCTTTATTATTGGTAGCCGCACGGTAAGAATCAAGTTCGGCAAAGCGTGAAGCCTCTTCAATTTTTAAAGCCAGTTCGGGCTCAATTGTATGAATCGTTACCGTTGCTTTCGTTAATTTAGAATCAACCAAATTTGAAAGTATGCACATCGTTACGGTTTCACCGGTTAGTTCTTGCAGTGGGGTTTTTAAGTACTCGCAGACCTGATTCATAATATTCGCGCCCATGGCGTCACACGGATTCATATAAATATGAATCACGGCCATTATAAAGCCATCATCGCGTTCTAATTTTCTAATTTTTAGGTCGTTCACGCCGCCGCCGCGTTTTACGAGACCGAAGGCCACCTCGCGATTAGCAAGCTCGATTAAATAATTTTTTTGTCTTAAAATTTCTTTTTCGAATACAGTAAAATCTTTTACCTTCGCAAACTGAATCTGGCCAATAATACTCTGCCCGATTATTTCAGTAGCGATCGAACCATTCTCGCGTACCCATTTAGCGGTTTTACTGGCCGCCGCAATGATCGAAGTTTCTTCTACCGCCATTGGTATAATATAGTCTTTACCATCAATGTTGAAGTTAGTCGCAACCCCTAACGGAATTTGAAAATAACCGATGACATTTTCGATAAATTTTTCAGCCAATCTTACGTCTTGCAAGCCACCAGTTTTTAAAAAATTTTGATCAGCTTCCGAAAGTACTTTCACTTCGGTTAAAGCCTTCAGGCGGTCGATGTAACTGAGCTTTGAAAAGCCCTTGAAAATATCAAAAAGTGATCTTTTACTTGTTGCTGACATGCCAAACTTTCTTATGCAAAAAGTCTTCGTATTTACGAATTCCCATGCAAAACATTGCTGTCTTCAGTTGAAAATCAAATAACTCCATTGTTTTAATAACTTCGGCTTCGCTGTTAACGGCGGCCTTCATTAACGGCTGCGCAACTCCTACGGCCCTGGCTCCTAGTGCTAAGCACTTTGCCGAATCAACTCCATTGCGTATCCCGCCTGAAGCCCAAATTTGATGAAATAAAACTTGTTCTTGCAAATCCAGCAGACAATCGATAGTTGATTGCCCCCAGTCGTGAAACGCCGTAATGGCATCTTCAACGACTGCATTATCGTGGTTGCGAGCCGCTTCAATTTGCCCCCAGTGCGTGCCCCCATTACCGGTCACGTCGACAACTTTCACTCCCATCAACAATAGTCTTTCGGTGGTCTCACGGTTAATACCAAAACCCACTTCTTTAACTAGGACGGGCACCGAAGATTTTTTAACTAAAATTTCGATGGCCTTAAAGCCTTGGGCAAAAATTGCTTCTTTTTTATTTTGAAAAACTTCTTGCAGTGGATTTAAGTGAACAAAAATTCCAATGGAACCTAGGTTTTCAATAAGAAGTAAAATTTTATCAAGTGGTTGCTGAATTAATTCGGCGATACCAATATTTGATACCAATTTAAGATCCGGAAATTCTAACTTGATTTTCTTCCATTCGGCGGCCGCGCGATCATCCGTCAGTTCACGACGTTGCGATCCTACCCCCATCAACCAATTTTTTTTCTGGGCGGCGCGGGCTAAGCGCAAATTAATTTCTAAACTATCCTCGTGGCCGGCCGTCATCGAAGAAATAAAATGCGGCGATGAAAAGTCGTGACCCAGTAACTGAACTTTAAGCGAAACATCGGTAAAGTTAATTTCGGGTAAAGCCTGGTGAATGAGTTTAATTTGGCCGAAACCAGATTTTGAAAGCTGTTGGCTGCTGCTATCAAGGGCCAAGCGAATATGATCTTTTTTTCTGCTTTCGAAGTCTTTAAAAGATTGATCCATAAGCCTCTCTTTTTCTTTAATAACTTAGCAATATAAACGAAAAAAGGCGAGCTGTTGTCAGCCCGCCTTTGTATTTTTTTTCAAAAATTTTGATGCTATAGAAACTACGAACTAGAGTGCTAGCACTACTTAATTGCGTGCTGACACAGTGAAGAAAACGCCGTCGCATCCGAAATAGCTAAATCAGCTAATACCTTACGATCTAATGTAATTCCGGCTTTAATGAGACCACCGATTAATCGCGAGTAAGTCGTCCCGTTAAGACGAGCTGCCGCGTTGATTCGTTGATTCCAAAGCATACGGAAATTACGCTTTTTCATCTTTCTGTGCTTGTAAGCGAACACCATACCACGGTCATTTTTTTCAACCGCGTGAGTGTAAGAGCGCGAACCTGCTGAGTAGTAACCCTTTGTTCTTTTTAATACTTTTTTGTGGCGACGACGATTCGTCATGCCGGATTTTACACGTGCCATAGTCTCTCCCTAAAAGCCGAATTGGCGCTTCACTTGAAGCATGTTTGCATCAGCTACGTAGACAACTTGTCCTAGGTGACGTTTGGTTTTAGAACTCATGTGTGAGTTCAAGTGGCGCATCTTGGTCTGCTTGCGTTTTACTTTACCGCTCTTAAGAACGCGTAAACGCTTCTTTGCCCCTGAATGGGTTTTCATAATTACCTTCCTCCGACAGGGCGAGAGTTCGAAAAGAACCCTTCTTGTTAGCACGGCTGTCAGCCTTAATATTTTGAGTCTTCTAGAATTAGAGCTAAATGCCTGAAAAGGCAAGCGTTTTAGCGGTGCACTTAGAGCAATAATTACGGTTAATTCGGTTCTGCCCTGAACTAGGCTAAATGCTTGAATCAACTGAACATTATTTGCCCAAAAGATTAAAAAGGATTAATCCCCCTTTCATCTTAATTTAAATGACTTGGCCTACACTAAAGAAACAAACCAGATCTAAACTTAGGAGGATCTTATGAAAATCACAGCAATCATCGTATCTTTGTTCGCTACAGTTGCTTTTGCTAACCCAGCATCAACTACAACAACAACTACTCATGAATCGGCGCCAGCAACTACTACTACTGAGCACACTACTACTGAAACAACTATGCCAGTTGCTAAGAAGAAAATGACTAAGAAGACAAATTCTGCTGACATGAAAAAAACTGAAACTAAAGAAGAAGTTAAAACTGAAACTAAGTAATTAGTTTTTTTAACTCTCAATAGTTAAAATAAAAAGGGGGCTTACGCTCCCTTTTTTTATGCTTAAAAATTTTAAATGCTTACTGATTTACAATCGAAGCGGGGCAACGGAATGTGGTCGCCAAAAAAGTAGTTGAAACTTTCTTTTCTTTATCTTCAAACACGTTCACTGGGGCCGGAGAGCCAGTAGTAGATTTTTTTGAAGCCTCGGGTAAAGCCGAATAAACACTGCCAACTTTTTTATCTTTGCCCTTCATAAAAATCAAAATATTGCCACCTAAAGCATGCGCCTTATTGCGAAGATCAATACGTGTTTGCAAAGACATCTCAGGCTCAACTTTACCTTCAACGACTTCTTCTTGAACGCTAGAAATTTCACCCACGTAAATGCAGCCTTTGGGTTCGGTTTCAAAAACCCGAATTCGTTCTGAGCCCGGGTTGATTTGATACGACTGACATGCTGACAGAGTAAATAAAAATAAGCCAAGGCTGAGGCTAATCTTCATCGTGGTCCGCTTCTTCTTTTAATGGTTCTAAAACTTCATCTTTTTTATTCGGATGTAGCTTTAAATACTCTTTAATTTTTGTCGCGTCGGGCGCTAACAGCGCAAATAAGTTTTTACCTTCGGTTTTTGGCGGTGCTTCAACTTGGGCTAAATCTTTTACGAAATCAATTGCTTTGTTGATAACAACTAATCCGGTTTCTTGATGGGCCATTTCACGACCCATGAACCGTAAGTTCACTTTCACTTTATCGCCTTCAAGCAAAAACCTTCGCGCGTGCTTCATTTTTGTTTCGAAGTCGTGCTGATCAGTACGCGGACGCATTTGTATTTCTTTAATGGTCACAATAACTTGATTTTTGCGAGAGGCCGCGGCCTTCTTTTTTTCTTCGTATTTGTATTTACCGTAGTCCATGATTTTACAAGTTGGCGGTGACGCCGTTGGCGCAATTTCAAGTAAATCTAAACCACGGTCTTCAGCCATTCGAAGCGCTTCCGGAACCGTCATCACACCGAGCATCTGCCCTGTTTCATCAATCAAGCGCACTTGCTGCGCGCGAATTTCACGATTGACGCGTAGACCGTCTTTTTCACGTTTCTTTTCACGATCGAATTTGTTGGGGGGTCTTGATGGGGGTCGTGGTACGAATGTATTAATGGCTTACCTCCGGCGTAAGTTTTCTTTGTTTTATATTTTGTAATATCATTTCACGGGCTATTTCCCACGAAATATTGTTATGCATTGAACCGTCTCTTAAACGGATTGATACCGACTGCGCTTCGGCTTCTTTATCGCCGACGATAATCATATAAGGCGATTTCTTTAACTGCGCTTCACGAATTTTAAAATTGAGCTTCTCGTTACGGCGATCGAAATCGACGCGCACGAATTGTTCTTTTAATTCGGCTTCAATCTTTTCGCAGAATAAATTCACGCGATCGGTAACGTTTAGAATAGTAACTTGCGTTGGCGAAAGCCAAGTAGGCATGTGCCCGGCCGTGTGTTCTAAATAGACGCTGATGAATCTTTCAAGTGAGCCCAAGACTGCGCGATGAAGCATAATAGGACGGTGTTCTTTGTTATCTTCGCCCGTATATTTTAAATCGAAGGCTTCTGGCATATTAGGATCAACTTGAATTGTTCCCGTTTGCCAAGATCTACCAATTGCGTCGATGAAATGCATTTCTAATTTCGGTCCGTAGAAAGCGCCCTCACCCGGTAAATACCCAAACTCTAACCCTAGTTCGGTAATTGCTTCAGCAAGAATTTTTTCGGAGATATCCCAGTATTCTTCGGTTCCCATTCGGTTATCCGGGCGGGTCGCCAAAAATAATTTATAATTTGGCATTCCCAATGTTTTATATATTGTGTCCAACAACTCGATGAATTTATGGATTTCAGATTTAAGTTGATCCATCGAACAAAAAATATGGCCGTCGTCCTGGCAAAATGTTCGCACGCGCGCAAGTCCATGTAGCGACCCTGAATTTTCATAGCGATGTAATCGGCCAAAGTCAGCCATTCGCAATGGCAGGTCACGATAAGAATGTTTTTCAGAATCAAAAATTAAACAGTGACTGGGACAGTTCATTGGCTTCACACCAAACTCACGTTCATCTGGGTTTGTGAAATACATGTTTTCTTTATAATTTTGATAGTGACCCGATTTTTTAAATAATTCGACGTCGAATATTTGTGGGGTAATCACCTCTTGATAATCATAGGTATGGTAAAGTTCACGAATATATCTAACTAATTCGTTATATATAACAGTTCCCCGACCCGTAAAAAATGGAGATGCTGGCGCTAGTTCATGAAACATGAATAGTCCAAGTTCTTTTCCTAATTTACGGTGGTCTCGTTTTTTAGCTTCTTCTAATTGAAGAATATAAGCATCTAATTCTTTTTTATCACCGAAGGCCGTCGCGTAAATTCGCTGAAGCATCGGGTTTTTTTCGTCACCGCGCCAGTAAGCACCAGCCACCGACATTAATTTGAATGACTTAATCTGTCCGGTGCTTTGCACGTGCGGTCCACGACATAAATCAAACCAAGTACCCTGATGGTAAATGCCAACTTCGTTTTCGCCTTTAGCAGCTAGACCTTCGATAAGCTCAACTTTAAAACGCTCTTTCATTTCTTTGAAGGTCGTTATCGCCTTTTCAATCGGCCATTTCTCTTGAACAAGTGGAAGATCTTTTTTTACATACTCTTCCATCTTTTTTTCAATCTTTTCAAAGTGTTCTTCCGTAAAGTTAAACGGAGAATCGAAGTCATAATAAAAACCGCTGTCGATGACTGGACCAATTGTTACTTTAACTTCGGGCCACAAATCCTGAACTGCGTGTGCCATCAAATGTGCCGCCGAGTGACGAATCACTTCAAGGGCTTCAGGCGATTTTGTTGTGATTAACTGAATCTTAGTTCCACTTTTAAGAGGCGTGCGAAAATCACTAACCTCTTTTGCGCCATCGATTTTTACACCTAAAGTGTCTTTTGCTAAGCGTGCGCCAATTGAATTTGCTACTTCAAGCGCGGTGGGCTCGTGATCGAAAGTACGGAC
>JACMNA010000055.1 GCA_014378765.1 Bdellovibrio sp.
CGTAATCTAAGTACGGCGTAATATCTTCGATTCTTTGGCCGATACCGCTATCTGTTTTTACGTAGGCAGTGTCACCAAAAACATCGGCGGCGATGAAAGCCCCCATTCCGCCTAAAGTTCGCCTGGCTTCCTTTAGTAAAGTCGCAATCGCAAGCGTGCGGCTATCAGCCGTGAATTCTGAACTCCACTGAACACTGCCGCGATTGCCATCGGTTGGAAACCGCACGTAATCAAACTCGATCTCGTCAAAGCCGGCTTCAACCGCGCGCTTAGCGATGTTGATGACGTACTGATGGGCTTTCGGATTGAAAGGATTTAAATAAGTAACGCCATGAGAATCTTCCCATGGTTTACCAGTATTTTTATCCATGATGGCCAGGCTGGGGTCTTTCCGTGGCCCGATATTATCTTTAAAGGTTACGATTCGCGCGATCATATAAAGACCCTTCGCGTGCATTTCGGCGACGTAGGGTTTAAGGCCTTCAGAAACGCGGCCCACATCATCTTTTAAGTCGATGACCATCGCATTTAATTCGGTCGCTTTCATGAGCGACATAATATTTTGCATCGTGGGATGATTTTTATTTTTGAAAATTCCGGTTTGAACGTAAACGCCGTTAATCACTTGTGGTTCAAGTACGACGGTGAGGTCTCTACTTTGTGGTTTTAAGATGACCTTGCGAAAGCCCGGCTTTTTTACGATCAAGGGCCCGGCCTCGCCAGGGCTGGTTTCAAAACTAAACTCGCCCGCAGCATTTGTTCTGTATTCGCGCCCGGCAAAGGCGATCGAAGTTTCACGAATGGCATTGCCTTTCGTATTTACGACCACGCCACGGACCGTTAGCGGCCAATTAGAAGCGGTTTCGGCCGAGTCTACAAAAACCGGAACGGCGTTATCGAAAGCTGAATCTAAATTTTGTCCAAAAACGTTTTGAGATGTAATTGTCAAAAAAACTAGGGCAATGGTATTCAATACCAGGTGTTTAGATTGCTTCATCCGTAGTTCTCCTCAAAGCATTGAATTTAATGCGGCAATGATTCATTCGCTAGATTAAGTAGCGAATTTCATTCCATATCAAAATGAGACTGAAGAGTTATTATTGAAAACGGGTGACTAAAGAATTTACGTTATGACATTTCAGGCTTTGGGTAGCGCTAATTACCTTTTCGTCCGCCGCGGGAAGGGCCCACCGGAGATTTTTTATCATAGCGTGATTTGGCGGGTTGAAACTTGCGAAGAGATTCTGCGGTTGCCCCGGACTTTTGGGCTTCCATTTTTTGGTTCGTTAATTCAACTAGAAGATTTGGCTTTTTTGCGGCTTTCTTTTTCATGTGCTTGAGAATAGCATAAAAAAATAAATTCTGAACTAAGTTTTATCAAACTTTATGGCTTTTTGAATCAATTTCTTAGTAAAAAGTTGCGGCGCTAAAATCTCGGCGCCCAATTGAAAATAAAAGGTGGCCAGTGATTCCTCAGTACCGCGAATGTCTTTTACTTTTTGCAAATCTAAAACGGTTCCGGCCCGAAGCATTTTAAATTCGCGGTGATAGCCCAGATCGAATTGATTTAAATTTGCACTGGTGGCCCACGTGCTTCGTTCGAGCGTGTAGGCGCCGCCTAATCGGAAAAACTGTGGATTTTCTTCATTTTCTAGCGGGCCCCGCACGTGGGTGCCCACTTCAAGTAGACCTTGCGGCACGGTGGGCTGAAAAAAATACGAGCAAAACTAATTTTGCATACATGTAGAAGTACTTGTGCAAGCAGCATTCCAGGCCCTTATTAGCTACTTAGGGGGCGCGCTAAAATGATTTTGGCAAATCATGGCGGGGCAGTGCTAGCGAAACCAAAGCAAAGAAAAAGTATCCAAGTAGAAATATACTTTTGGGTTAAAAAAATTTGATGAATACTTATAAGTAATCTCAAGGCTTGGCTCTTATTGAATGCAATTCATTTGGCGGTCACGCGTGATTAGGCTGAAGGCTAACGGAAAATACGAGAATTTAATTTTTGATCCGTCGCGAAACTCATAAAGTGACGTGCTTAAGCCATTAGAAGTTGTCTCGGTCACCAGCAAAGAATCGCTGTTGCTGTAGGGAATTGACAAAGTTTCAACCTCGGCTTTACTGGCGGCATTTAACATCGATACGAAAATGGCTTTATCAGTAACCCGTACATTACAAACTAAATTGGGTTGCGACGTTTTGTAATTTGCAAAGCCATCAGTGAAGGCGATATCATTAATCATTTGTCTGGCACTATTGGACAACGACGGCCTCATGCTTTAAAAACTCCAGGA
>JACMNA010000056.1 GCA_014378765.1 Bdellovibrio sp.
ATGAAATTGACTGTCGCGATTTTATTAATTTGTTTAGGAGCTTCGGCTTCTTTTGCTTTCGAAATAAAAAATCCCTTTAAAACCCCAAAAACCTCACTTAAAACCAATGATATGTTTGCGCCGCGTTTGGAGCAATTCGAAGTATTTCTAGGTGCTTCGATTCCTTACGGTAATACCGATTCAACGCCTTTGGGGCAAAAGCGTGAAACTTCAGGCTACATCGCCAGCGGAAGTTTAGCTTACGGACTGCTTGATTGGCTTGCCATCTACGGTTCGCAAACTTATCAAAGTTATGATTACACTTATTCAAACCCGCGTAGCACGGCGAAAGTAACAGGTTTTGGAAACTCAATATTTGGAGCCAAGGGAATTATGAACTTTGATGGCCCGTTCGCCTATTACGATGCTTCATACTCAATCGGGTTAGCTGATAAATCTAAGCTTTCAAGTACTGACCGAGCTGAAACGGCAATCACACCACGGCCCGATCTAAAATTGCAGGCGGGGGCGGGGTTACCAATTGAAATGTTTTCGGGTGGATTCTTAATCACAGGTCACCTTTATCAAGAAGGTGAACGCACAACCAGTACGACGGGTTTTAACGATACAACCACCAAGTACAACGCGGGCACGGGCTTAGATTGGAAGATCTACGCCCAGATTGAAAAAGGGTGGAAGCTAGGTCTTTCTTACGACGAAAAGAAAACGCATTCTTTCACGACCGTCACGAATGGCTTTAGTTCGAATAATGCCGAAGTCACCTTAAGTGCGATCACCGTCTACGGTATTCTTCCGTTATTTGATATGTTTGAGCTTATTGGCTCGGCCGCCAAAATTGATAATAAAGAAGCCGTTAATACGACTTATAATTTGTATGATATGAACGTTGCATTAAGATGGGCGTTTTAAGTTTGCCGATCATAAAAAAAGGAGAGCTTGCCGCTCTCCTTCATCACGTAAGGCTTTAATCTATTTTCTTAAACCATTGCTTTAGTTAAATCGCGAACTTTCTTAGTCGTGTAATTTTCAGAAACAAAATTCCAGTTAACGTGTGACCAGAAAGTTTCTAAATATTTCTGACGGGCATTTCGGTAATCAACGTAGTAAGCGTGCTCCCAAACGTCAGCCACCATCAATGGCGTAGGTCCGTTGTTGGTAAACGGCACCGCCGCATTTGAGGTTGAAACTAAAGATAATTTTCCGGCAGCATCAGTGCATAACCAGATCCAGCCCGAGCCAAATGTTTTCATTCCGCCATCAACGAATTTCGCTTTTAACTCATCAATGCTGCCGAAGTCGCGTTTGATTGCGTCAGCTAATGGGCCCGTAGGCTGAGCGCCTTTACCTGTCGGGGCCATGTTAAACCAAAAAAATGTGTGGTTCCACGCTTGCGCCGAATTATTAAAAACGCCGCCGGTTGAAGAAAGAACGATTTCTTCTAAAGACTTTCCTTTTAACGAAGGATCGGTTTCTAAAAATTTATTCAAGTTATCGATGTAAGCTTTGTGGTGCTTATCGTAATGAAAAGACATTTGCTCTTCATTTAAAAATGGGGCTAATCCGGTTTTACCATAAGGTAATTCAGGTAATTTAAACATAATCAAAACTCCTTCTTTGTGTCTTAAACTTTGTAACTACTATTAGTTATTTAACATTTTTTGCACGAAGGTAGGCAACACAAAAGCAGCCGAATGAATTTCCTCATTGTAATAACGCAAATCTTTCGAGTTGACGAAGTTTTTAGCAGATTCTTTTTTGAAGTCTTTCACGGGGTGGTACTGACCCTTGATGGCCATTTGCAAACTCCACATTCCTGATGGGTACGTTGTCGCGTGAAAGAGCATGGTATGAACTTGCGCAGGTGTAAAAACTTTTTTAAGACAAGAATTAAGCTCAACAAAAGTTTCCGCGTGAAACATCGGAGATTCGCCTTGCGTAACTAAGACGCCATTCGTTTTTAACGCTTTTTTACAGTTACTGTAGAACTCAGTCGAGAATAAACCTTCCGCTGGGCCCGCTGGATCAGATCCGTCGACGATAATCACATCATAGGTATCAGCCTTAGCTTCAGCGACAAACTTAATTCCATCACCAATAATCAAATTTACTTTCGGGTTTGAAAATTCGCGCGCGATAGTTGGCAAATGCATTTTGCACGCGCGAACGACGGCTTCGTCAATTTCAACCATCGTGACTTTTTCTAGCCCCGCGTATTTGCAAACTTCGCGAATGGTTCCGCCATCGCCGCCGCCAATAACTAAAACATTCTTGGCCGCATGACCTAAAGATTGGTAAGCTTGCATCGCCGGATGAGTAATCATTTCGTGATAATGGTATTCGTCGCGTTCGGTGCACATAACCATGTCATCAATAGCCAACATTTTTCCATAAGAGATTGAGTCTAAAATACGAACGCGTTGAAACTCGTTACGCTCATCAAATAAAACTTCGCCCGTGTAACGCAAAGAAAGCGCCTGGTTGTCATCTTTATCAGTAAACCAAACGTTACGATTAATTTTATGACCTTGTTTTACATCGTGATCGATGGCGTTGTTCGGTTTGACTTGCAGGGCTGTGCCTTTTTTAATTGTATGAGTTGAACCGCGATTCATTTCTAACGCCGAATAAGAAGCACTTTCAAAAGCTTTTTTTAAGTATTCAAAAGAAACCCAAGGGTCAACCGTGTCGCCACAAGTAAATAAGTCCACCGCCGCATAACCATATTCAGGCCAAGTGTGAATAGCCAAATGACTTTCTTGAATAACCACAACGCCTGACACTCCGTAAGGAGAAAAATGGTGAAAAGTAGAGTTAATTACGGTTGCACCCGCAATTTGGGCGGCTTCAACCATTGAGTTTTCGATCGCCGAAACGTCATTCATGACCTCAGCATTACAATTCATAAATTCGACAAGAATGTGGCGGCCCAATGCTTTCATAGATTTCTTTTACCTTTGCTAAACGAAGCTTGCAGTTAGGGGGTCAAAATAGGGCCAACCGACCCCGTGAGCAAGATTTTTTTAGAAAATTAGACCAATTGACGAGTGCTAGAAAATTAAACATTCTCGAATGGTTATTAGGCTTTATTGCGAATTTCAAAACAGTGATGAATTTTGTGATCGTGAAAATCGACCGGAATTGTCTGTGCGGTAATATCTTTTATTCTATAAAGCGTTTTAAGGTCAGTAGACAGTTTAAAATCGCGCTTATTATTTGAAAAGTACAGAATTCCGTCGGGTTTTAAAAATTTCATCACTTGAGTTACCAATATTTCTTGGTCCCTTTCGACATCAAAATCTGTTTTCATGCTTTTTGAATTAGAAAAAGTTGGTGGATCTAAGAAAATTTTATCAAAAGTTCCGACGAAATCAGGCCACTGCGTCGCCTGCTCAATAAACTGTAAAACGTCTTCTTCGAGGAAAATGTGATCTTTAACGGGCAATTTATTCAGTGCAAAATTCTCTTTAGCCCATTCAAGGTATTTCTTAGACATATCGATACTAACGGTCGAGGCGCCACTTAAGGCGGCCATCACCGAAACCGTGGCGGTATAACAAAACAAGTTAAGAAATTTTTCGCCCTTTGATTTTTTTAAAAATTGGTAGCGCAACGGACGATGATCTAAAAATAAACCGGTGTCTAAATAATCCCAAAGATTTACTAAAAAAGGCACACCATTTTCTTTAACAACGACTTTTTCATTTTTTTCGGCCAGCTTTTGATATTGCTCAAGACCTTTTTGCTTTTGGCGACGCTTAATTATTATTTTATGTTCGCTTGTTTTAAAGTAATTTTTAGTAGCTTCGATCATCAAAGGTAAATGATTTTTTTCTTCGTCAATTTTTTGCGATTTATCGTAAATAACGAAAAAATCTTTATAGCGATCTAAAATAAATGGGTACTCGGGGATATCGCGATCGTAAACTCGGTAAGCTTCAATTTGGTTTTTTTCGGCCCACGCCTGCAGTTTTTTATTATTTTTTTCGATGCGATTTTGAATCATAATTTTCTCTTTAAGCACTAGATAGCATACAATCGGCTTTTATTGTCACAATCAGTAATTATTACCTGTCAAAATCTTTGATAGATTTGATCTAGGCCGACCTATGGTAAAACGGATGTTGTCTTTGGGAATTCTTCAGACACATTTCACGGGGGTTTAATGAACAGTTTCAGTCGTCCACTCATGACCATTTTTATCATCTTCGCAATGGCGTACATGTTAACCATTATCGGTTGCGGCTCTTCTTCAAATGGTCCATCGGCCGATGCAGCTCCGGCGCTGACTGTATTGCCCGCAAGTGAGCCAAAGAAAAAAGCTCCGGCCCGACCAGCGATGCCCGAGCCTACAAAAGCTGAAATTGCCAAAATGCCTCAATGTACAGATAAAGAATATGAAACATTACGCACTTGGAGTTTTGAAGTTATCGCGGCTAATAAGGTTATGAACTCGTCATCATCAAAGCCAAGCGATCAAAAATTAATTCAATCAACAATTTCATCGTGCGACAAAATGCAGGCGTACCACACGGCTCACCCTTGTAAAAAATCTGAAGTTACAACTCCCGAATTAGCTAAAGTTTACGGGGCATTTGAAATAAGTAAGCGCTGCACGCCAATAAAAAATTATGCAGTTGAGACCAATATTATATCAACCCCTGCGCCCGAGCCGATTCCCGCGCCAGCGCCTCCAAAGCCAGTTACAAATAAACCACCGGTAGTAGCAACTCCACCGGTAACCAGTCCAACGGCGCCACCCGTGGCCGGAATGCGTTCATGCTCGGCGGACGAGTTTGCCAAACTTAAATCTTGGAGAACCGCAGTCGACCTAGCAAATATGAATATTGGTAAATTAGCGGGTAATCTAAAATTTCACCCGATCGCGATCGACGCCGCTACCACGGCAACAAAAGCTTGTGAGCCATTAATGGCTTATCATGCAAATCAACCTTGCCAACGTGAAAAGGCTTACACCAGCGAAATGATTCGCGCGCAATGTCAGATGGCGCGCGCGTATTATTACGATTTTTCTCAGCGCCAAGATACGTTGATTGTGCCAAATGCGAAGCTCTATTTAGATACTTCAATTATCGCAAATTTACCGTTCCGAACTGAAATGGGCGAAAATTCTTTGTATCATAATTGCCGCATCTCAAATGAATCAGCGAATACGGTAACGTATACTGGGCAAAAAGCTTTAGTTACTGAAACTCACGTTTATTCTAATTCTGAAATAGAATTGAGTCGCAGCATGTTTACAATGAAAACAGCTGAAGGCCTTAAGTTTGAATGCTACGGCTTAGAGTACAGTTCAATTTTAACCAGTAAAAATGAAGTGGTTCGTTTGCTTGGATTAAAAGAAACTAAGCTTCCGCTATTTTACGAATTAAATTAGTCGGGTTCAATTAGTTAGGTCATTGCCTTTAGGCGGTGCCATATTGGAACGGGCCTAGGCGCCCGTTAATTTATTTTTTAACACCTAAAGGTCTAGAATATCTTCGACGCTAGCGGCGTTCTTTTGACTCGGTCACATTTAAAATTTAATTTTACGTACAACTTTAACCAAAGGACTAAGATGAAAAATCTTTTTATGTTCGCTATTTGTTTTTCGGCCCTAATCGCCTCCGCCGGCGAAATGATGAAGATGAACTATGTGAATGAAGAGCTACCAAAAATTATTGAAGATTACTCAAAGTCTACAGGTCAAAAATTTATTATTGATTCAACCGTTCGCGGTAAAATTACGATTTTGAACCAAAAGCCTGTTTCACAAGATGAAGCGTTTAACCAAATATCTGAAGCGTTGGCCCTGAATGGTTTTGCCTTCGTCACCCAAAATGACGTCATGGTGGTACGCAATGCTCGAAGTGCTCAGCGCGATAATATTCCGGTAGTGACTGAATTGCCCCCTCTGCGCCCGCAAAGAATGGTCACAATGATTTTTTCGTTAAAACACATTTCGGCCCTAGCCGTCCAACAACAGCTCCGTCTTTTAACATCGTCTTACGGTGAAATGAGCCCCGTCGAAAAATCTAATCAAATTGTAATCTCAGATTGGTCGGGAAATTTAAATCGCGTCGCCGAAGTCATAAAGCAAGTCGATCAACCCGCCGATCCTAAAATTGAAAAAATTGTAGCGCAGGCAAAAAAAGATAAAGAAGCTTGGAAAAAATCAAAAGCAAAAGTCGATGGAGAAACTAAGTCTCCGGAACCAACAACTAACTAATCGCCTTGATCAAAGCTGCAAAGTACTCTGGCTTTTCGGAGCGAGGGTACCAAGCCAAAGCCAATTTATGATCGAAGTACTGACCCGAAGCGAGCTCACAGAGCTCGTTTTTTTTTAGGAAGGGCCTAGCTAACTCTTCTGATAAAACTGAAAATCCTATCTCGCCCACAACTAAAAATGCAATGGCATCAATATTGTTGGCGTAGTGGCGCTCTTTTTTAATTTTGTTTTTACTTTTATATTTTTCTAAATAGTTAAATGTCATCATATCAGATTCGTTATAATCAAGGAGCGTTTCTGAGGTAAAAATTTCATTTAACGAGCGTTTCTTCCACGCCGTCGGACCATATAAATGGTAGCGCTCGGGTTTTAGTATTTTTGAATCCATTTCACGCGTAACTTGGTGATGTTCTAAAATTGCAAAGTCTGCCAGCCCGGTTTTTAATTTTTCGACGCCGTTATGAGCATCTGACAGATCAAAACGAAACCGCATTAGCGGAAATTTTTTTTTAAATGGTAATAAGTTGGGAATGACCCGAGAACGCATGATGCTTGATGGTCCCGTGATGCTAACTTCGAAGATGGTATCTTTTGCTGCCCTATGTATACGAGATAGGGCCATTCCCTCAATTTCCAAAGAACTTTTAACGTACTGAAGCAAGGCTTCG
>JACMNA010000057.1 GCA_014378765.1 Bdellovibrio sp.
AGGTTTGCGCCAAAACCGAAGCGACGGCGCGACAAATTGTTTTTTTTGAATGGTAAACAGGCAGTATGACCGACAAGCCGGGTGCGTTCTGATTCATGAATAAAGTATCTCTAGAAATTGGCTCCCGGTCAAAGTAACGTCAGAAAAAGCACATAACACCATTATGGTGCAAGCCGATTTAAATCCTTGAACATAGGCTACTTAATCAAATATCTTGGGCTTGAGTCTAGAATACTGAAAGGTTGGTTTCCCGTGCAAAGCCGTCAATTTGTGTTAATTGCAATTTTAAGTTTAACAAGATTTTCTTACGCCTGCGATATTCCCGTTTGCAATGTAGCAGAAAAAATAGAAGAGCTTCGAAACGTCACCCAGGATGCACGGGTTCAGTTTTATACCGAGTTACTAAATCAATATAAAACAAATCGAAATACTCTAGTTCTTGAAAACCTGATTGATTTTAGTTTGGAAGCCTACAAGCTTTCAATAGAATTGGATAGTGCCGAAGCTTGGATTCCGCAAAGGGCCGCGAATTTATTGAATCGTTCTTTAACCTTCGCCCTGACCCAGGGTCCCATTCAGGTTTCTAAATATTCAACATGGTATGCAAATTTTATTTCTGATTCAGCTCCCGCATTTCGTTTTCAGGTATTACTGTATTGGAATGAACAGCTTAAAAATGATTCTGCTCTTTTGCCCAATGATCTTCGTCAGCTGATTTCATTCATGGGTGAAGCTCGAAGTATTTCTGAGTTTCAGCATGACGAGAACTATGTGATGAATTTAGCTCAGTCCACGGCCACTCAAGCGGGATTGCAACTGCTGCGGATCTCGCCGCAAATGGAGGGTGTTTACCAAGTCGAAGTTAAATGCGCGGCGATCGACATCAATCATTGTCCTAAGTTAGATAAATTTTCTATCGTTTTAGGGGATCGTTGGCGCCTGATTCAAGCGGCTTTTATTGACGAAACTCTTATTGTGCCGGTTTTTGAATTTACCGATGTTCACCTCATTGACGAAAAGACTGTCGAGGGGCAAACGGGGCCTTTAGATACACCCTTTATTCCCGCCTCATTTTATATAGAGTTTGATCAAACAACAAAAAGTTTTTCAGGCTTTATTCGTACGCCTAGAACCCTAGAAAAAATTGAAATTCGCGGAAGCTTAATTGTTTCGCCAATCAATTTAATGAACCAACCGCGTCCAACGGATTTTATCACACCTGACAAAATCGAAGGTGCCTATACCGGAAATATTGCTCGACCGCCCGGCGCGGCAGAGAGGGCTCCACAATTTCCCCCGGTGGAATTAATGATTGTGCGATACGATGAAAATAGTTTTAAAGCCACTTTACGCGACGGCAGAACACACGAAATGCTATTCGATTTTCCGGCAGGCTATTATTTTAGAAACATCGGATTGATCACCCTTTACGGCGCAGATCCCAATGGCCTAGTTAAATTAACTTTTGCCTATCGCCTTGTCGCGGGCGTTCCAACTTGGATCGGTCTTGTTCATAGTTTGAGAACCGGCCAGTATTACTTTTTGAATTTGAATGCAAAATTGTGAGAATATGCAAAATTTTGAGACGGAGAATGCTTGATCCCAAATCTTGAAGCCAGAAAGAACTTAATCGATTTCCTTGGTCCTGAGGTTTTACGATGGATGGTCTTAGGAATCTTTGCTGGAGTCAGTGTATTTGCCGTGGAACTCGCTACGGCGTATGGTATTCAGGCGTTTTTACAAGCTCTCGGACTGATGAAAGATAATATTTTGAACTTGCCGCTCTGGATTCCAACGGGTCAGCTGAAAATGGTCTTAGCATTTATAGTTTTACTTGCGGCCTTGCGATCGGCCCTCTATTTCTGCCAGGTGTATGTGCCCAATGCGACTTACAACGCCTTCGGTTTTCGGCAGCGTCGACGTCTGGTCGAATGGTCATTCTCGGCCGCCACGGTCAATACCCCGTACGTATCAACTCTTTACACCGAAAGAGTGACCCTCTCTTCAAGTTTTATTAATGGCGTCCAGTATATTGTGATTTATGGATGCACCTCTTTACTAATTGCGGCGGCGCTACTTTATTTATCACCCATTTTATTTTTCGTTTCTTTTTTAATGATGGGACTTTTCTTAGTGCCAGTTTATTTCTTTAACGTAAGAATTCGAAATGAATCTGTGCGTTTTTCAGAATCTTGGGAGCAAGCCAACCGAAGGCTGTTGGTAGGATTGAAAAACATTTTTTTAATTCGAATTTACGGGGCCGAAAAAGAAGAAGTTCAAAAATCGCAAGCAAGTCTTGCGGTTTATTCTAAAAGTCATTCTCAAATATACAAATTAGGGGCGGTTAAATTTTCAATTCCGCAATTTGTGGGGGTTTTGATTATATGCCTGACAGTTTATATTGGTAAAAATTATTATGAGGTTGAGGCGGGCGTCTTAGTTTCATTTTTGTATTTGTTTTTTAGGTGGGTTCAAAATTTGTCTTTTATTTATCTGAATGCGGGGCAAGTTTTGCATTACCGGCCCCAAATTGACGCATTATATGATTGGTACTTAAAAAGTTACAAAGATTTTCAGCATAAAAAAAACAAAGTAACAATTGAAAATAATTTATCCGAATTAAAAAAGTTCCACGAACCCATTGGCTGGAAAGCCGATCAACTAAGTTATAAATACTCAGACCGTGAGCAATTATTCAATCATCTCAGTTTTGAAATTAAACCTTCTACGATTGTATCTATTAGAGGACCTTCGGGATCTGGTAAAACGACCTTAATCAGTTTGTTGCTAGCGCAACTAGACGCTGGTCAGAGATTAACCGTGAATGAAAAAAATCATCCACAACTAAGCATGGCTGAAGCCGAGCCTTTTTTGATGACTTCGATTGGATACGCGGGTCCTGAACCATTCATTATTGAGGGGACAGTCAGAGAAAATTTGCTTTTTGCAAATCATGAGCTTCCCTCTGATCAAGAGATTTATAAGGTTTTAGAACAAACTGAGTGCCTTTTTGTGCATGAGCTACCAAAAAAGTTAGACTTTCGGATTACAGAGCAGGGTCAGGGCTTATCCACCGGTCAAAAACAGCGGTTATCACTGGCCCGAGCCCTACTTCGTAAACCTAAAGCATTATTTTTAGACGAAGCCCTCTCAAATGTGGATCAAAGTACCCGCAATCAAATTTTGACTAAACTCTGTGAATTGAAAGCTCAATTTACCCTTATTTTTATTTCACACTTTGAATTTGAAAGTATTCAACCCGATTTAAAGATCACCTTTAAAGGACCGGGACAAGTCGAAATACAGACGACGGCGCAACAATCTTAAAGCGTGCGCCCCAATAAATTTATAGGACTTACAATCAATTAATATGTAGGTGTTGGAAAGTTTCGAAATGGTATGTAATCCAAAATATTGACCCCACAAGCGGGGGGCGATAATTTCGCGAACAAAAACTTCAGCATATTCGGTTGGCGATAGTTTTTTGATTTCAAACAGGCTGATGGCCGCGCCATATCCGTATTTAGAATTTTGCGAGGGCCGATAAAGTTTTTCACGGTGATTGAAAATGCGGCCTGCCGAACGGGCTGATCGAATATCAACTTTTATTGGATTTAATAAATGACTTTTAAATGGCCCAAAAGGACTTTCAGAATATTCAATTTGAAGATTGAAATTAGCACCGTGAAGTCCGTCAGTGTAAAATAAATACCAAAGGCCATTGTGCTGATGCAAGGTTTGATCATTTCGACCTTTTTTGAGGGGAAGTTGCAGGTATTCTTGCCATTGCTCATTTTGGTCCAACACAAAATAATCCATTTTGTGTTCAGTGTAATTTTCAATAAGACAAAAGGTTTGGTTTATATATTCAAAGGTAAACGGATACGACAAATGATACGATTTTGAAATCTCAAGTCGGGGCTTCGAAAAGGAATTTGTCATGGGATCAAAAGCAGTAGACGAAATTTCACCTCGAGATTTTTTGTAATCAAAACTTTCAAAAATAATTCGTTCTCCGTTTTGAGTACCGTAGCCAAAGGGGTCCGCTTCGAATGACGACTTTGTCTCGTGCGGGAGCCAGATGGGTTTAAAGTTTTCAATGGGCAAAGTTAAAAGATCACCGGGTTGGCAGGCAAGAACGCCAACTTGCCAGCTCTCGGCATAAAAATATTGAGTTAATAAATAAATAAAATTACGCCAAATAATTTTGACGAAGAACTGCAGCATTTGGCCATTGTTGGGCGCTTTGTAGACTTTCGTTTTCGTTTTAGATTTTTTGATGTTTGTGGCTAAATTCGTCGCCAGAATAAGTCGACAAATCTTTGCGGGCCAATCAACTCCAGCCGAAAATAGAATTTCTAAACTTTGCGTTAACGAGCGATTATTTGTTGGGACAAATCCTTTTTCTAAAATATACCCAGCATCTAATTTGTCAGTTAATCTTTGCAAAACAATTCCTGCGACCGGAATATTATGAAATATTTCCCAGAATCCGGGTGGCAAACCTCGATAGACATCTTCATCACCGTGATGAAACGACCAAACTCCGTGAGTTGGGGTTTCTAAGATATCGCCTACTAAAAAGCCTAGATCAAAATTAATTAAGACAGAAATTTCAAGCTCGCGAATTTTGTTAATTTCGGAAGGTTTGAAAAAATATTTTAAGGAATTTATTTTTGAAAATCGAATATTTGATTTACTGAAGAGCTGGTTTTGTTTTGCCAAATCCACATGCTTAAAATGCGAAATTTTTTCTTGGACGAAAAGATAGTAATAAGCGCGCCACAAAAGATTCTTAGTCATGAAAAATTTACATAAACGGGCGAAGAGACTTTTGCGAGTAGGATAGGGTTTTGGCTCTTCTTCGCATATAAGAGCTATAATTTCTACGCCTTCGACAGCCGCTATGTTCTGTAGACAAATAGCCTGCCATTCTTTAACGACTAATCCTTTACAAAGGAATCCAACTTTAAGGCGAAGTTCCGACATAGCGTAAGTTTAGAAGATTTTCGTACAGTTGTCTGCAATTTTAAGCTAAAGGTAGCCATGATTAATTATCTCGGACAAATGTCACAAAAAATGCTTCGTAAAAAACCCCCAATATTTTTAATTTTATCTACCTTCTTTGTTTTTATTATGGGTTGTGCATCAACCCATAAATTTCGAAATGAATTTCCAGGTCAAGCTGAGAATGAGGCAATTGAGTCAACTTTGGTACCCGACAGCGGAGCCTTCACTCAAACTAAGGAAGAAAAATTACGAAATGAAACGGACCCTGTCGTGATGCCCGGCTTTTTATTTGAAATTGCCAATATGGAAGATCGTAAACTAAATGGTCGTTTTCGTGTCGATTTCGACGGGCAATTAAAACTGCCTTACAACGTACTTTTGAACACCGATAAATTGCGAGCTTCTGAGGTCAAATCACGAATCATTGCCTCTTACAAAAAATTTTTTCAAACTCAATCGGCCTTTACGGTCCAATTAGCTAAACGCGAAGTCTACGTTGAAGTTCGTGGATTGGTAGAAAGACCTGGCCGTATTTTAATGGCCCAAAATGAAAGCTTAGAATCTTTAGTTAGCCGCTCCGGCGGACTTAAAAAGGATAAGGACAGCAAAGAATTAGAACCACGCTATCTGCGGCTCAAGAAACAAGATAAAACTGAAATGGGAGTCGAATTAAGAGACTATTTTAAATCAGGTGCGCTGCCGACTCATTTTTCTATCGACGGCGGAGATACACTTATATTTCAAGTCGACGCTCCAAGCGGCAAGTCGTTGCGTTCCGATTCGGCCTCGATCCAAATTATGGGTGAAGTTCTTCGTCCGGGCAATTTGGCTTTTAAGCTCGGCGCCGATATTTACTACTATTTAGAAGTAGCGGGTGGACCCTCCGCAGGGGCCAACTTAAGTGACATAAAGATTGTTCGGGGGCCGGCAAATAATCGTGTCATTGCCTCGTTAGATACCCTTGAAGAGGGGCAGCTCCCTTTGTTTAAACCAGGTGACATCATCCTGGTTCCACACGATAAACCCACCAAGCTTGAACGTAATATTTCTATGAGTTCCGGCGTGGCCACCATTATATCCGCAATTGTCTTATTGTTTGTGGTATTTTAGGGTAAGGAATGTCCTTATGAAAACAAGCGAAATCGCTTCAGTCACGAAGCCTTCTTTAACCCTCGAACACATACGCCGTTTCATTCATGATACCGAATTTCAAAGGATCATTCATTCGATTGATTTTAGTCGGCGTTCAGAGGGCTGGCATTCTCTTTCGGTGATGAGCTTGCAACCAGAAGAGGGAAAAACTTTTATGACTGCAGCGCTGGGCGTAGGTTTTGCCGAATTGCTGGGTAAAAGAGTTCTATTAGTCGACGCCAGCAATCCCACCTCGGATTGGGATTTGGATGATGTTTTTAATAATCATGACCCTCAAGAATCTGCTCATTCTGAGGTGATTCTTAAAACGGTTAGCACGGGTGTGGATGCAATAAAGTTGGCGGGCTTTCGACCGCTTGGACTTAAAGCGCAAGAATATCGAGTACAAGATATTCTTGTCGATTATAAAAGTAAATATGATCTTATTCTTTTTGATTCGGCAGCACTTGGCACGGCTCAACGTGGAAACTTCGATCCATGGGTGATTGCGGCCCGAACGGATGCATCATTACTTATTAATTCAAAAAAATCGGGTGATTCTTTGCTGGCAGGTACGACCGAACCTTTCAGTCGTATTAAGTTCATTGGTGTTATTGAAAATAAAGGCGTTTAGAATGAGAAAAAATGTATATGACGTTATTCAGTTTTTAAAATTTATCCGTGGACATGTGCGTGCGCTGTTTTACATTACATTCGCCGTGCTTGTGGTCTTCGTTCTAGCCGCAAAACTTTTTATTCCCGTTAAATATAAATCATTTTCGGTTATTACCATTCCAACACGTTACTTTCAGCAACCGGCCGTAGAAGACATTTTGCCCCCAGTTAATGATCAGCAAGAAATGAAGACTTTGCGTGAAAGCTTAGTCAGAAACGCATTAGGCAATCAATTTTTAGAAAATACCAGACAGAAATTTCAACTTTTTCCATCGCAGACCGAAGACAGTTCTGCCTACGAAAAAAATATGCAAAGTTTGATGAAGCAGTTTGAAATTATCTCATTAAATTTGACATCTTTTCAGGTGGGCTATGTTGGCTCAGAGGCCGAAAAAACTCATCAGATGACGATGGCGGCTCAAGCTGCCGTCGTTGAGCATATCATTAGTGAACGCTCGAAAAAATTAACTTCAATTCGCGATAACTTGTTAGCAAAGATTGATTCTTTAGGATTTAACATCAATGAAGTCGCAGACCCACTTTCGACATCTAGGCCAGAAATTCTTCGTGGTGAGCTGCAGGGGGTTCGTGGCATGATTGCATCCCTCAGTGGGCGCTACACAAATGAACATCCAATGGTAAAAAAATACCGACAGCGCGAAAATTTAATTGTGACTTATTTGGCTAAAAACCAAATTCCGATTCAGGGTACAGTTGAGTCCCGTAAAGATACCAAGGGTTTAAGCAGTTCTAGTTTTGCAGACGAGGACCGATATACCGATCTGTTAAAGCAAGTCGATCGCTTAAATTTGTTGATTGATTATGAAGAGAGAGATGCGCAGAGTTTAGCGGTCGTGGCCCCAGCCGCCGTTTACCCTTTGCAGCCCATTTCGCCGAAACTTCCTTTTATTTTATTTTGGGCAATGCTCTCGGCGATGATATTGTGTGCTATCTACCTTTCGCTAAAGAGTTTTTTAGAAATTGCCGCTTCTCCAACCGCGCGATTGGCCTCGCAAATGAATTTAAATTATTTAGGAAAAATTCCAGATCTACGCGCAGAATTTTTGAAGTCCTTACCCGATCAAAAAAAATCTGATCAGCAGGAAATGAAAAGGTAGCTTTTGATTTCAACGGCAAGTGATCTATTAGCGGAACAAATCGGGCACGTGACTTCGATCATTTTTTTAATGGTCATGTTGTGGTTGGGGTTTATTCAAATTGAGTTCTGGATAAGAAATCCGAAATTAATTTCGGAAAAAAAACATATTCGCTACGGTCTATTCACATCTGCCGGTCTGGCCTTTGTCATTCTTTTATTATTTTTAACTTTCACTTGGGAGCTTCAATGGTGGACTTTGGCGGTCGCGATTGCGCTGGGCTTTTCACTTGCGCTTATTGGACTTAATTCGGCTTTAGCATTTTTGGTCACATTGCTTTTGCTTCGGCCATTTGAAATTTCAACCGTTGATCCGATTATTAATTCATTACCTCGAGCCGCTTTGCTGATGGTGGGAACGATGTTTATAACCCGGTCGCTGCGCGAGCGATCCCTTAAAATATTTTGGAGCCTAGAATGTACTTTGTTATTGCTATTTGTTTTGTGGCTTCTTTTTTCGGGAACTCAATCTTCCGATCCAATCCGCGCAAAGAATGCATTTGTTGATACGATAGCAAAAGGAGCGGTTTTATTTTTGTTGATTTGCAATGTGTTGCGCAATCATTTTGACGTTAGGCTTTTTAAAAATATTTTGGTAGCTTCAGCTTTCGGGGTCATATTGTCTGCCATTTTTTATAACGTCATTCTATTACAAGCCGATGCGACGGGCCGACTTTCTTATATTGGTTTGTTAGGCGATCCCAACGACATTACGGCCTTTGCTATTTTAGCGCTGCCATTTGCGCTGAGCCCCCTTTGGGAAAGTCGCAAAAAGTGGTATGCACAGCTTTTCGCAATCACATTTCTAGTTTCAACTTTATTCATGATTTATTTGGCGCAATCACGCGGAGCCATTTTAGCCTTAATATCACTTTGCATCGCGGTCGTAGTTTTTAAAACTAAACGAAAAAAACTAGCCTTATCGGCGGCGCTGGTTATTGCTACTTTATACATACCTATGCAAAGCCTGTTAAAGCGCGAGGCAGGCGATTTAAACGAGTCGGGCGCCAACCGTTTAGTGTATTGGAAGACGGCCTTAAATATGGCGGCTCAGCATCCTTTAATGGGCGTTGGTTTCAATGATTATCCGAATCGCTATGAAGAGTATTTAACCGCCGAAATTGAAAGTGAAAGCGGCAAAAGAACTGCTCATTCAAGCTGGTTTCTTGTTCTTGCTGAAAATGGACTTATCGGATTTTTTCTTTTTCTGGCCCTGTACTTAAGGACTTTAGTTAGCTCCTTAAAAATTCGCAAAACACATCCTGAATATATGTTCTCGTTAATTGCTTACGGTGTAACGATGAGTTTTCTGAGTCATGCTTACTTAGTATTTCCTTATTTACTTTTTGCCTTTACGCTCATTTCGTCCGACATACTTTCTAATAAAGATAATATTTGATTTCGCCACGCTTCTTCTTGCTGGTATTTGTTGTCGAAATCTCCCGGAATTGGGTCTTTTGAAATTGAGGCGTGCAGTTCTATATCCTTTACTATAATTTTTGCCTTTTCTGATTTGAGAGTTTTTAATAAGAGGGCTAACCGATAATCATTAAGGCCTTCTAAAATATGGCGCTTTAAAAAAACCGAACATTGAAGTTGGCCGTCTTTTAAACTGTTGCACCAGTTTATGTCGTCTTCTCGGGCGTCTAAAGCGAAGTATGGGTTACCGGCGTTTTGATTCCAATTCCAAGCGATGCGTGCTTGCAGGGCGGTTTGCTGCCGTAGACGGAATAACCCAAATCCAAAACTACTGCGATCGGCCGCATTGTAGTAAATCCAATTTTTTTGGTCCGACTTTAATTTGTCCATATCAAACAAATTTAAAAAGGGTAATTGCGATTTTGAATAAAGCTCTTTCGATTCTTGGTGCTGACTATTAAATGAAAAGGCGGCGCCGAATTGTAAGTGATCATCGCTGAACTTCTGCAATGTTTCCACACGGCTGACGGCCTTTTTGAGGTCTTCAGACCCCACCGGCTCGTCGCACACGATAATCTGCAAGGGAAGCCATTGCTTTAATTTAGATTGCTGCTTCAATGCTTCAACCCATAACTCTAAATCGGCATTAGAGAATGATCCGAAACATAAGTCCTGATTGGAAAATACAGCATTGTAAGCCACAAGCGATTTGAAATGATTTTGTTTGGCTAAATTCATAAGGTGATTAACTCGATCAAGCCCTTTAATAATCAAAGGCTTTTTATCCCAGTTGACTTCAAATTTAGCATTGAAAGACGCCGTAGTTAACCCAACTGAGTTCATCATTTTAAAACTCTGCTGTAGGAGTTTTTCTTCGCGAAAGTTATTTTCACCAGCGAACCACCAAGACTCTTGAATTGTTGAATTAAATGGACCGACCGGAAAATCGACCGCCGGTAAAGCCCAATTAAGAACTTTGAGGTGGATCGGTATTTTTAGAATACTTTTTGCGGAGCTTACGGTAACCAACGAAGAGTAAGTTCCCGGCGGCAAATTTTCGGCGGTGGCTTCTAGCCAGACGCGCCGGTTTCTATTTCGCTTTATTAAAAAAGAATTATCAGTCGACAAATATCTTTCGGCTACCGTAAATGATTTACCGGCAGGCTGCAGGCGTGTTACCAAGCGTGAAACGGGCCAAGCTTTAATAGCGAACGAAG
>JACMNA010000058.1 GCA_014378765.1 Bdellovibrio sp.
CATCGCCGCCGTTAAGGGTTCGCTGCTGATTGTGCATTACGATGGATACCTTGAAGACGGAACAAAGTTTGATTCTTCGCACGATCATGGCCGACCCTTTCAATTTGTTATTGGTTCGGGCCGAGTTATCAAGGGTTGGGATCAAGGACTGATGGGAATGAAAGAGGGCGGCAAGCGCACATTGTTTGTGCCCGCCGTTTTAGGTTACGGCGAAAGACAAATTGGAAAAATAAAACCGAATTCGAATTTAATTTTTCACATTGAATTATTTGAAGTGCGGCCCCGCGAACAATAGATTATTGATGTCGCTTTAATTCAAATTCTTCGGTGATATCCTCCGCATTAACCATAACGGTTCCGTCCATGACGACGACGGTCCATTTATTATCTTTTTTTAATTTCAAAGATAATCGCTCTAAAGCGGCGGGACTAATTGAGTAAACTTCAATTTCACTTTTGCGGTGTATGACTTCTTGATTCATTTCGTTAAGTAAAACATTCGGGTCTTTATAAGTAAAAATTTTAAGTTTCGGTGAAGCTTTCGACGCTTTGTGAATTTTTCGTGCGGAAGGGTTACCAATCTCAATCCAAACCCGCATATCACGCGAGGGACTTAAGACGCTTAAGCAGGGATGGTCAGGGTCGCTGAGCCCACCCGATGAAAATTCGATACCCTCTTGGTAACTGAGGGCATAGGCAAATACGCGCGTTAATAAATACGGTAAACTTTCAGACGGATGTTGGGCCACACGAAAGTCGAGTGACTGATATTGTTCTTTAGGCACATCGGAAAGTTCAATTTTAAAACGGTATAATTTCGAGGGCAGCGCCATTTATTTAGTGTGATGCGTTTAGCAAATACCCACAACAATTTAAAATTGAAATATTCTATTTTTCAACAATTTTTAGTAGAATTTCGCCGCAGACTTAGAAAAATAATAAAAATTATTTGTGCTGCTGCACGGCCTGAGTAATGTTAGAGTCTGTTTGCTAGAGTCCGTTTGCTATGTTTTCAAATTAATTAAAGCAATTACCGCACTAATTAAATAATCATTACCAAAAAAAAGCCCCAACAAAATGTTGAGGCTTTTCCTAAACGTATATAATCGGCTAGTTAAAAAAATTAACTAGTGAATGCCGGGTGCAGATGAAGTTCCTGCTGGATGTGCATCGGCGTGAATTGATTGTGGGTCTGCTTTCGACGATTTTGTAGAAGACTTGGCCCCAGATGTTGAAGATCCGGTTGAAGCTTCAGTCGTTGAGCCAGAAGCCATTCCACTTACGGTTGAAACTAAGCTAGATACAGCACCGGCCACTGTAGTTCCTGATAAACCGACACGGTCTTTAGCCATATCGATTCCGCGATCAATATAGTCCAAGGCTGCGTCAGCTTGCTTGGGCAAAGCACCGCGACTGCGTAACATTTTTAATGCATAATATGCGCCTACTCCTAAAACTAAATAACGTAATTTAAATCGACTTAGTAAGGATGGAGCTGCGACGATAGCTGCTTTATTTACTGCTGAATTCATTAAGAACCTCCGTTGGTTACGCTTTATTTTGCATAGGGCCTGCCAGTCATTAAAACGGCTTATTTTGTTTCTAATCTCAATTACGGGTGCAGTCTGGGACAGCCTCTAAGGAAATTTTTCCCGTACATTTACTAAATTGAAGGCATTCTTCGTAAACAAAAAATTTCTAGTCCTGATTTTGGAAATTTAAAAGTATAGTAATTGACTTAACATAGGTGCTTATTAGCATAACTAAAATGAATCTGAAAGGTAGTTATGATTGTTAATGGACTCGCCCAACCTAGTCGAATTCTTATTGTAGATGATGAATTTATTTTCAGTAGCGTCTTAGAGGAAGTTTTGCTGGACGACCACGAAGTATTTACGGCTGAGTCTGGCACTCTAGCCTTGGCATTAGTTAATCAAGGTCAACGCTTTAACGTTATTATTTCAGATATTTATATGCCGAGTATGGGCGGGATTGAACTGTATAAAGCAATTAAAAACATAGACCCCAAGCAGGCGGAAAGAATTATATTCGTAAGTGCAGAAAGTTCTACGGCCAGCACGCAGGCTTTTTTAAAATCAATCCCAAATAAAAAATTAGTAAAGCCATTTAAACTGAAGGAGCTGAGGGTATTAATGAATACTTTTAGAGCCCAATAGACAGGCTAAGGTCGCCTTTTTCTACGTAAAATAAGCAGATTTCTGAAAGAAAATAGACTTCGTTTGTTCACCCCGTTACAATTTACAGTGTATGACTTATTTGGATAATATAAGTAATTTCTTATCTCTCTCATCTGGAGTTTTATTCTGGATGCTTCAAGCCTTACTTTTATTTTCGGGCATTCTTGCCGTTCACAGCATTTCTTTGCTTAAAAATAAAAAGTCGCGCATAAACGAAAGTCGATTTCAATTGTTAGTCGATAGTGTAAATGACTATGCCATTTTTATTTTAGGACCCACCGGAATGGTCACTACTTGGAACACTGGCGCTAAAAAACTTAAAGGTTATGAAGCTAGCGAAATTGTTGGCCAGCACTTTTCAAAATTTTATTCCGAGGAAGATGTTGATCGCGGCCTTTGCGAATTTGAATTGGCCGAAGCCATACGCGTTGGTGTTTATAAGGATGAAGGCTGGCGCTACCGCAAAGATAGCAGCAAGTTTTGGGCTAACGTGGTCATCACCCCAATTCGCGATGCGCAAGGTATTTTAATTGGCTTTAGTAAAGTCACGCGAGATTTATCAGAACGAAAAAAGAATGAAGAAAGCTTAAGACAGCGCGAGCAACAACTACGCGAAGCCCAAACCATTGCTAAGCTTGGCAGTTGGGAATGGGAT
The DNA here is from genome assembly GCA_014378765.1 of Bdellovibrio sp. Lineage (GTDB taxonomy): Bacteria > Bdellovibrionota > Bdellovibrionia > Bdellovibrionales > Bdellovibrionaceae > Pseudobdellovibrio. The sequence goes on from JACMNA010000058.1 coordinate 2,854, forward strand.
ATCATCAATAATAAAATTGATTGGTCTACCGAACTTTATAAAATTTATGATGTCGATCGTGCCGACGTGCCAAGTTCATACGAGCAGTATTTAAATAGACAAGAGCCAGAGATCAGACACCTTATTCAAAATAAAGTGCAGCAGTGTTTGCTAACGGGCGAAGAATTTAATTTTGAACATCAAATAAAACATCGCGATGGATCGCTGCACACCTTGCAAGGCCGCGGTCGAGCAATTAAAGATGCGAACGGCCTGATCCTAAAACTTCGCGGCACATCACAAGACATTACCGATCGAACCGCTATCGAAGAACAATTACGCTTAGCCCATACCGATCTTGAAGACCGGGTCGAGCAACGTACGGCCGAACTGAACGAAAGCTTAGGGCGCGAGCGTAAAGCCACCGAAGCCAAGATGCAATTTTTGGCCAACATGAGCCATGAAATTCGCACGCCCATGAATGCGATATTAGGTTTTTCAGATTTATTAATGGGCCAAAACTTATCGGAAGAGCAATTAAGTTACATGGGTCGAATTAAATCAAATGGCGATTTGTTAATGCGAATCATCGATGATATTTTAGATTTGTCAAAATTTGAAGCGGGCCAAGTGCCGATTGATCAAGTACCTTTTTCATTACTTGAATTAATGGAAGAGGTCAGTCGCACGTTTTCGTTTGCGGCCGAGAAAAAAGGATTGCATTTTAACGTTAACTTTCGAACGGCCCTACCCGGGCAAATTGTTACGGACCCAATGCGCTTGCGACAAATTTTAACTAATCTATTAAGTAATGCCGTCAAATTTACTTCGAACGGACACATCGAAGTTAATTTGTATTTCGATGAAGCGCAGACACACAGTGAAAAACCGATATTAAAATTTGAAGTTGAAGACACCGGCATTGGCATCTCCGAAGAAGATCAGAGAAAAATATTTAAACCCTTCACCCAAGCTGATAATTCCGTCAGCCGGCGTTTCGGTGGCACCGGCTTAGGTTTAGTTTTATCTCAACATTTAGCGACGGCGTTGGGTGGTAAATTAACAATTCAAAAAAGCACTCCACACCAAGGCAGTTGCTTTGTTTTAGAATTACCCACTCAAGCGGCCGTTGATTCGCTGATGATTACAAAGCCGGCAGTCGCCCCGATCGCACCCCTAGCTGAAAACGAATTATCAGTAGTGACCGGACTTATGCCGGTGAAAATTTTAGTCGCGGAAGACTCGCTTGATAATGAAATTCTAATTCGTCATTTCTTAAAGCCGTTTAACATTAAATTAGATGTAGCCATTAACGGTATGGAGGCCTTAGAGATGGCCCTACGTAATCAATATGACTGCATCCTAATGGATATTCAAATGCCACAAATGGATGGCCTAGAGGCTACTAAGCATTTACGGGGGCAAGGTTATCAAAAGCCTATTATTGCCTTAACCGCGCACGCACTGCCAGAAGAAATCGAACGATCATTGAACGCTGGTTGTAATGTGCATTTAACGAAGCCAATTGATCGTAAAACATTAATTGCGACGATCGACAGGCAGATTAAAGCTTATCAAGCCGAGATGTAATCTTCTCGCTAGGCCGCAAAAAAAGAAGAGAAACAGTTTGGGCTGTTTCTCTTCTAAAAATCTAACTAACAAAACTCTAACGAACAAAACTTAAATTAAAGTCCGTGCGCTGGCATACGAGTATTTTTGTTTGGCGACTGGTCTGGAACTTTAGCAGTTAAGGCAAAACCAAAGTAAGCTCCGGCAACGGCCATCACCGCGTGAAACCATACATCGTAACCGAATAATGGAGCGTATCCAAATAAGGTATTTGTTTGTGGAATAAGACCAAGAATTGCTAGCGCGCCAGCAATTGCAAATACCCAGCGAGAGTAGTGAATTGAAGCTGGCAAATTAGTAAAGCGCTCATTAGCAGAATAAATTCCGGCCACGCCTAAAAATATCAATACTAATTTGTTAACGATGTTCATCGGCACTAAACCTAAAAAGTAGCCATAGCTTTCTTGAACTCGTAATACTGGCAATCCATCAATTGGACCAACCAAGTTAGGAATTAAAGAAAGTAGTCCGACCGCTAACATGATAATACCGCCGATTAAGGCAAATCTTTTTGGATGCATAAGTCCTCCTTGTATATTGTTACTTGTATTTAAAACTTGCGAACAACAAAGCTAAATTGCAAATCGGACACCGGCTGGGGACGTGGCTAATTCGTCTGTAGCGATAGGTGTGAGGCAGAATAGGATTAAAATGGGTTTATTTGGACCTGTCAGCGCTTTTAGGAAAAGTGTCAAAACTTTTGACATATAAAAACTACTAAAGCGTCTAAAAGGTCTTTAAAAACGGTATGTTTTTCGAAATATAAACCTCGAATACATTTAATAGATAAAATATTAAACAAAATAACTAAGGAGTTTTTATGAAGTCATTTTTAGCCTCGGCCCTGATTGTGTGTTTTTCAGTCGCATCGGTGGCTCAATCACTTGAAGTAACCGGTCAGTTTAAGCGTAAAGATGTTGAAGTTCGTGGAGATATCAAATCTAAAAAGGCTTGCGCTCGTGCCGGCGGCCGTTTAACTCAGCATGGTTGCGCGATGTCTTCAGGTACAAGTTCAGTTTCAATTCAACGCAGTAGCACTGGTAACTATTCGGTGGCGATTCAATCAGTTGATGCGCGCGGCGAAGGCTGTGAATACGTTGGTGAAGCAGAAATGATGTCTAACGGAGTTCAATTAATGGCCAAACAGGGCGAATGTGAAATGACCATTGGCTTTCAAAATCACAAAACGCTATCAGTTATGGTAAACGACGCAATGAATTGCCATTTAGACTTACTGTGCAGCGCTAACGGCGATATCCGCATTAATGATTTAACGCGCGTAACTTCTCAATCTAAGAAATAATTTTATTACTACTTTAGTAATAACGGAAGCGTGGACCTTAAATCCACGCTTTTTTTTTGCCCTCTTAGTAAATCGACTCTGGATGCAGAGATTTTTCTTTCAAAAATGCCAGATTAAAAAGTTTAGACTGGTACCGTAAAGCTGAATCACAAAGCACCGTTACGATTTTTAATCCTTTATTTTTATTTTCCAGTGCGTATTGGTAAGCGGCGTACACATTAAGGGCCGCCGATGGCCCAACTAATAACCCGTCAAACTTTGCTAAGTGGTACAGCATCGATATCATTTCTTGATCGTGCACTTGCAC